>CAZKMH010000517.1:0-3171 GCA_964553395.1 uncultured Rikenellaceae bacterium
CAGAAAGCCTGGCTTAATGACATACCACTTGAAACTCCCTGGTTCACACACGAGGAGCTGATGAATGGGGGAACGCTCCGGTTCGAAATGGGACCTTATCCCAACAAAGAGTGGGGCAAGGGTAAAAGTCAGTAAGAAAGGGTAGAAAATAAAAAAGGGCTTTGAGATATCAAAGCCCTTTACTTCATTTTTAGTTCAGTTAGTCTTTCGTCAGTGCAAAATTCCGGATTGTTTTATTTCCTGCTATGACTTTAAGGCCGTCATAGTTTACAGTATCATAATTTTCCTTTGTTGCAAAGATTGAATAGGTACCTGCCGGAACTCCAAGTAAAACATAATGTCCGAGGGTATCGCCAATAACCGTAGCAACAACTGTATCCTGTTTGATCCAGACAATCGGTTCCTTGATCTTAACCTTTGAAGTATCGGTAACCATACCTTCTATCCTTCCTGCAGTCGACATGTTCACAACCCTGATGACTGGTTTAAAATGGAAACCCTTAATACCGGCTGGTGTCATAGGATTTCCCTGTACAACAAACGACCTTGACAGATCGAAGTCAAGCAGAAGTTCTGAGGTGAGCCCACCGGCGATTGACAGTGCAGGATAGATGAAAATTTTAATGCCTGAGTGTTTACCGCCCGGCACCTTCACAGTGTAGAGACCACCATCCTTAATCTTCAGACTAGCCTCATCGACATATAACCTTACGAGGTCATAATCTCCCTGCGGGATCTCAATTTCGGGTAAAGATTCAAATACTCCGTTCCTCAGTTCCACAAGATTAAATGTCATAGTATCATCCGATACCACTATAAATGGATTACCATCATCCATTCCATCGCCGGCTTTCCTTATCTCGACTTTGGTTATTGTAACCGAAGCAGAATCAACAAATTCAATAGGGAAGGGGGCATCTGTTATTTTTATAACAAGTTTGCCGTTTCCGCTATTATCGGATGAGATACGCTCACTGCATGCAGAAAACATCAGTATAACTGCAGCAGCTGAAATTGAAATGAATAACTTTTTCATCATTAGATTACATTTTTAGTTTCACATCTTTATTTACGACCTGTTTTGACGGCAGGGGCTTTCCCTATTTTCTGACCCGGGTTACCGCGTGCACCCTTATTTGCCTGCTGTGACTGACCCTGGGTTTTTGCCTGGGTGCTGACTACCTCACCTTTGCCTGGGCCTGGTTGAGTGCTTCTTGCAGTCTCACTAACAATACGGCCATGATTGGCTTTTTTCTGAGCCATTTTCTGAGCTTTCCTCTCAGCTTTTATCATTTTTCTTTCCTCTTTGGAAAGTTTAACCTTTGGCCCGCTGCCGTCCTCAATCCTGTCCTGCTTACGCACCTTATCCTGCGTTTGCTGTTGCTCCTGAGTCTGAGTCTGGCTCTGCTGCCGGGTTGTGACCTGTGCTGTTATGCCTGCACTTATCATCACAGCTATGACTGTCATAATAATTGATCTTTTCATTACAAATAAATTTAAGTTTAATTTGATTTTCCTGCCAAATCTAAGACTGTGAACATGAAGAAATCATGAAATTTCAGGAAATACAAAAGAAATTTTTGTGCTTTGGCCCGGTTCTGAATCAACCTTTACTTCTAAATTATGGAAGTCAGCAATCGTTTTTGCAATGGCAAGACCGATACCTGTTCCTTCTCCGCTATCTTTATTTCTCATTTTGAATCGCGAAAATAAGAACTGTTTCTGAATTTCGGTCAATCCCGGTCCGGTATCCGAGATCAGAATAATGTAACGGTTTTTTTGTCTGACACTCTTGATGAGGACATGACCGTCTGCGGGACTATTCTTAACTGCATTATTAACAATGTTATAGAACATCGAAAAGATAAGTGACCTGTTGGCTTGTTTCAATTGATAATCATCATGTAACTCTTTCATTATCATTATGCCTGCATCTTCAGCCACCGGATTTATCTCATTGATGATTTCTGTCAGGATTTCATTTATCGAAAAAGTATCCTCCCGGAGATACTGGTGGCTTTCAATGCGGGCGATCATCAGCATTGAGTTGATAAGACTCTGAAGGCGATGAAGTGTTTTAAGCGATTCTTCTGTTTTAGCTTCAATTTCGGGATCGAGACCTTCCCTGAGGAGTATGTTTTCGAGCTTGCTCCTCAGAACGGAAACCGGAGTCAGCAGTTCATGTGATATATTGACAGTGATCTCCTTTTCTTTCTGAAAAAGCAGGTTAATATGTGACATAAGTTCCCTTAGAGCACTATCAAGCTGTACAAAATCAGAAGTGGTCGTGTTTACCGGTGACATATCGAAAAGAGAAGGATCAGAGATTCGCTTAAGTTTATTCCTGATTTTTTCCAATGGTCGCAGAAGTAACCGTGTGTACTGATAATCTGCGATAAAGGTTAAAATGATGATGGATATGAGAAATACCAGCATTACCTGTCGTATGTTCCTCCCTGTATGAACAATGCTCTGAAGGCTTTTCCCCACTTCAAGAAGATATTTCTGCCCGTCTACTTCAATGGAATAGTTAAGTATACGGTAATCGATCTCTTCGTCCTCGATCAGTCTGGATGTAACCTCAATAAAATTCATTTCTTCCTCAGGATCAATTCTTTCAAGGCTTATAAATTCTTCTTTCAGAATATTATAGCTTCCGAAAGTATCCGATGAATCAGATGTGATGAAGGGTTCTATTCCGATTTCGGAAATAAGAGTAATTACCTGTTCCCGTTTATGGATCAGGTCATTATCAACCTGCCTGAGATTGATCCTTTCGATAATGAATGACATAAGTAGCAGGAAGATTGCTGTAAAAACGAGCTTCGAAAATAGATTGAAAAGCGAAAGTCTGACCTTGAGTTTCATAACCGGCCTGCTGATTGTTTATTCAATGGAGCTGATTCTGTAACCCACTCCCCTGACTGTTTCAAGCCATGGGGATGGAGCATGGGCATTAAGCTTTTTCCTCAGGTTCTTAATATGAACATCGATAAAATTACTGTCGTACTGGTCATCAAGGATATTCCCCCAGATATGCTCATATAGTTGTTGCCTTGTCAGTACCTTTCCACGGTTGAGGACAAGATATTGCAGGAGGTCAAACTCTTTTTTTGTAAGATCTACTTCATTGCCTTTGGAAACCAGTCTGCGCAAATGCAGCTCCATTTT
>CAZKMH010000518.1:0-3168 GCA_964553395.1 uncultured Rikenellaceae bacterium
GTTCCGCTCCGGTGACGACGCGGCCAGCCTTGAGCAAACCCAGTTCGCGGGCGATGGCCTGCGCGGTGAGCGGATGGTCGCCCGTGATCATGACCGCCTTGATTCCCGCCTGCCCGCATGTCTGAATGGCAGCCTTCGCCTCAGGGCGTGGCGGGTCAATCATCCCTACCAGGCCGAGGAGCGTAGCGTTGCGTTCCGCGTTTTCGAGGGTTGCGCCCGTTTTTTCCGCCACGGCGAGCACCCGCAATCCCTCGCTTGCCATGTGGCGGACCATGTCCAGAATCACCGACCGGCTCGTGGCATCGAGGTGCGATTCCCCGTCGGCCGTCAGTTGCCGCTCACAGGATTCCAGGATGACTTCCGGTGCGCCTTTGGCATAGGCGGTGACGCCGCCTGCCAGGGAGTGCAACGTTGTCATGCGCTTGGTTTCCGAAGTGAACGGAATTTCGTTCAAACGAGGGAACCGGGCGTCGAGATCCACCTTCTTCAACCCCGCCTTGGCGGCCGCCACGACCAACGCGCCCTCCGTCGGATCGCCTTTGACGTGCCAGCGGTCAGCGGCATCGTTGCGGACGATGTGCGCGTCGGAAGCAAGCGCGCCGGCCTGCAGCAGTCGCCTTAGTGCGGGGGACGGTTCGACGGTGACGCCGTCGCGTGAGAATTGGCCGTGAGGCTCATAACCCGCCCCGGACACGTCCAGCAACTGGCCAGCGACATAAAGTCGGCGGGCGGTCATCTCGTCTTTGGTGAGCGTGCCCGTCTTGTCGGAGCAGATGACCGAGGTGCTGCCGAGCGTTTCGACCGCCGGAAGGCGGCGCATCAGCGCGCCCCGTTTGACCAGCCGCTGCACGCCAAGGGCCAGCGAGATAGTCACCACGGCCGGCAGCGCCTCGGGCACAACGGCCACCGCCAGCGCGATCCCGAAAACCAACATCTCAATGAAGGGCTGACCACGAAACAGACCGAGCGCGACAATGATGGCCACGACTACTAAAGCGGCTCGCGCCAGCATGTGCCCAAGCTTGTCCAAGTTGTCCTGCAACGGGGTCTTGGCGGTTTCCACGGTCTGGAGCATTTGGGCAATCTTGCCGAACTCGGTCGTCATACCCGTGGCGATGATCATGGCGCGGCCCCGCCCATACGTCGCGACGGTACCCGCATAGGCCATATTCTTGCGGTCGCCAAGCTCCAATTCCGGGTTGCTCAGAGGGGCGACGTGCTTTTCGACCGGAACCGATTCGCCCGTGAGCGCGGCTTCTTGAATCTGCAGATTGACGGCTTCGATCAATCTGCCATCACCAGGAACTCTGTTGCCCGCCCGCAAGACCACCACATCGCCCGGCACGAGGTCGCGCGCCGGTACTTCACTCTCCTCCCCATCACGAAGGACCGTCGCCGTGGGTGCGGCCATGCGGCGCAGTGCCTCGATGGCACGTTCAGCGCGGTATTCCTGGACGAAACCCAGAATGACCGCGAAGAGCACGATAACTGTGATGGCAACGGCCTCGACGCCATGCCCAAGAAAAGCAGAGAGCGCCGTCGCAACGAGGAGGACAAGGATCAATACATTCTTAAACTGCTCAAAAAGAATCGCCCACGGCGAGACATGGTGGGCGGCCTGCAGTTCATTCGGACCGTATTCAAGCATCCGGCATGCTGCCTCTGTTCCGGTCAATCCAGCGGGGGTGGATTGGACGCGGGCGCACACGTCTGCGACGGATAGCGTGTGCCCTGACGGGGCTGATGACTCAGTGAGCGATGGTCTCATAGGGATCCATCTCATGAGGAGGTCCTGGCCGACAACCGCGACCGGTGCCGATGCGAGGTCGATGACCTACCCCCCCCGTTTTTAGACCAACTTTGTGACCGAATGCCGCCGGATCGGACTGCGATGTTCCCGGGAAAGGCGTGGAAGCGGTCATGGTCAGAAGTCGAAGAGATCCTTCAGCAAGGATTCCTTTTTGTACTTCTTGTAATCTTGGGGAGAGCTGGAATGGTGATCTCCGTGCATCTCGTCGTGCCGGGACCGGTAACGATGGTCGTCATGCGGACTGGCTGGGTGTCTCGTCGCGTCGGGATGGATATTCGAACGCTCGATGAGCTTGTCTAGTTCCCCGCGATCCAGCCAGACCCCCCGGCATTTCGGGCAGTAGTCGATCTCGATTCCCGTCCGCTCGGCCAGTTTCAACTCTTCGTTGCACGTTGGACATTTCATTTCTTCTTCTCCTTGAAGGGGATTATTACGGGTTTTCCGGGTCCATTCACCGATCTATCCCGGAGAGGGCGGGATGCTTGCCCCCTTGCGGTTTCAGACGCCCGCCGGGTCCACCGCTCGTAACATAGGCGACTTGATTCCCCTGGGAGTCACTCATCTTCGCGAGCCATCCCGTTTTTCGATATTCCACGTATCTCGATTCCTCGATGATCCTGTCGAATCCCGCATTGTCGAGCCAGACGCCGCGGCATAGCGGGCAGTAGTCGATGGCATTCCCGAATCGCCGGGATACCGCGAGTTCGATGTGGCAAAGAGGACACCACATATCCCGCAACACCGGGAGAGGCCCAGAGAGGGCCTCGACTAAAAGGGACAAGACGGCTTTTACGCTCATGCTGGGCTCCTCCAAGGGTACCCCACCGGACTTGTTACAGAGAAATCTACATCCTCATGGAAATGTGAACAATTAGATAATTACTATATAAACCATCGGTAAATACGATGTAATATGGAAGGCATGGAGTGGCTCAATTATCATCACCTGTATTACTTCTGGGTGGTTGCGCGGGAGGGGAGCATCTCACGTGCCACGAGGAAGCTGCGCTTGGCCCAGCCCACGATCAGCGGTCAGATCCGGGCCTTGGAGAACACCCTCGGGGAAAAACTCTTCACGCGCTCTGGGCGCAACATCGTGCTTACAGAAAACGGGCGCCTCGCATATCGGTACGCCGAAGAGATCTTCACACTGGGCCGGGAACTCACGGATACGCTGAAGGACCGGCCAACGGGAAAACCGCTCAGGCTGACCATCGGGGTGGCGGACGCCCTCCCCAAGCTCGTTGCCTACCGGCTGATCAAACCGGTCTACGACCTGGAGGAAAGGGTCCGGATCGTTTGCCGTGAGGAAAGTCAGGATCGACTGCTGGCGGAACTGGCCATCCATGGTGTCGACA
>CAZKMH010000519.1:0-3159 GCA_964553395.1 uncultured Rikenellaceae bacterium
GGTTCATGCTTATTTCAATCCATATGAAACGCCTTATGATGCATTCATGAATTACATGAACGTACTGAGCGATTTTGAGATAAGGCTGAACAGGCAATCTCCGGATACACATGAACAGAGACAGATATTGAAGCTTGACAAACAGATCCTGGAGAAAGATCTGGTCATTGAAAAGCTGACAGCTGAAATTCAAAAGCTAAATGAAAAAAGGACAAAAATCCTGGGCGAGGATCTGATAATACCTGAAAAAGGAGGGAAAACATCACTTAAAGATCTGGCACATAAGCTCATAACTGTATCAGCCGAAGAGCAACCCCCGCGGAACGCTTCGTCAGGAACCAAAAAAGAAAAAACAAAAATTGTTAAAAAAACAACTGCAAAAAAAACAACTGCAAAAAAAGCAACTACTGGCAAAACTGTAAAGAAAAAATCAACTGCCGTTAAAAGCCGAAAAATAAAAAAGTGAAGAAAGTATATACAAAATTCCGTAATTATTGAAATCCATAAAAATGAAGGTTGATTTTATTTTTGAAACAAGCTGGGAAGTTTGCAACAAGGTAGGGGGTATACATACTGTTATCTCAACAAAAGCACTGAATATTATAGATGAACTGGGTGATAATTTTATACTTATTGGTCCGGATGTATGGAGAGAGGATGTGAAAAATCCCGAGTTTATTCCGGATGAGTCCCTCTTTGTTGAATGGAGGGTGAGAGCTGAATCCGAAGGCCTCAGGGTGAAGACCGGCAGGTGGAATATTGCCGGGAAGCCGATAGTTTTCCTGATAGACTTTACCCCGTACTTCGGTCAGCAGAATGAGATTTTTGCGATGTTCTGGGAAACCTATAAGCTGGATAGCATTTCTGGTCAGTGGGATTATGTGGAACCGGCGCTTTTTGGTTATGCTGCGGGTAAAGTGATTGAGAGTTTCACCACATTCTATCATGAGCATCATAACATAATTGCACAATTCCATGAATGGATGACCGGTACAGGGATCCTGTACCTCGAGAAACAGGCACCATGGATCGCAACCTCATTTACCACACATGCCACGGTTCTTGGCAGGTGCATTGCAGGCAACAACCGTCCATTGTACGGTAAAATGAAAGATTACAATCCGGTACAGATCTGTCGTGAGTGCAATGTTGTAGCCAAACAGTCACTTGAAAAAATATCGGCTTCCGTGGCAGATGTTTTTACCACAGTAAGCGAAATTACTTCAAGGGAGTGCAGCCATTTTCTGGGTAAGGATGTGGATATAGTCACTCCGAATGGATTTGAAGATTCATTTGTGCCGGGAGAAGATCTTTTCACTGAGAAGAGGAAAGCTGCCAGATTGAAGCTTAAGAGCGTGGCAGAAGCAGTTCTGGGATATAAACTTTCAGACGATTGTATTTTTATCGCAAATAGCGGGCGTTACGAGTTCAGAAATAAGGGGATCGATATTTTTATTGATACCCTCGGAGGTCTGAATAAAAGGGATAGCCCGTCCAAAGAATGTATTGCTTTTATCCTGATGCCGGCTTATCACAAAGGACCGCGACAGGATATTGTTGATATTCTGTACAATAGCGCAAATCAGAACGGAGGTGACAGGTATCTTACACACAGTCTTCATTATCCCTCAAACGATCCTGTTCTTGAGAGAATTAATGTAAACCATCTGGATAACGATCAGAAATCCAGAGTAAAGATCATCTTTGCCCCATCTTACCTGAACGGAAATGACGGCATCTTCAACTTGCCATATTATGATCTGCTCATCGGTTTTGATCTTACCATATTCCCTTCATACTATGAACCCTGGGGCTATACTCCGCTGGAGAGTCTGATGTTCTCTATTCCAACTGTCACAACATCTCTTTCAGGCTTCGGGCTCTGGGTAAAAGCCTACTGCCCGGAACCGGGTAATGGTATCGCAATAATTGAGAGAACTGATGATAACGAAAGCAAGGTAGTACAGGACATAATGGACTTCATCTCCAGATTTGTCGGACTTAGTGAAGACCAGGTAAATGAAGCCAGGCAGAAAGCACATGAAATATCAAGGATTGCAATGTGGAACACCCTGGTCAAATATTATTTCACTGCCTATGACAAAGCCCTGCTTAAGAGCAGTGAGAGGAGGGATGAACCCAGGGAATTTCTTCGATTTGTGGAAGCTCCGGGTCTTGTTGTACGGAAACCCCACCAGATGCCGGTGTGGAAAGATATTTATGTTCAGAGTGATGTTCCTGAGAGACTGGCCGCACTTAAGGACCTCGCCAATAACCTCTGGTGGTCATGGACGACCGATGCTGAATCTATATTCAGGAGAATGGATCCATCCCTCTGGGCAGCGGTCAGAAACAACCCTAAATTATTGCTTGAGAAGATAGACTACAAGAGGCTATTGGTTCTCGAAGATGATGATGAGTTTGTAGCCGATCTGAAAAAAGTCGATAAAGCTTTTAAGGCATACCTTAGCCGTCCGGATGATCCGGATAAACCTTCAATAGCCTATTTCAGCATGGAGTTCGGAATTCACCACTGCCTGAAAATATATTCGGGAGGTCTGGGAATCCTTGCAGGCGACTACCTGAAAGAAGCCAGCGATTCGAATATTGAAATCATAGGTATTGGCTTCATGTACAGGTATGGATATTTCAGACAGAAACTGGGGCCCAAAGGAGAACAGATGACAATTTATGAGGCTGAAGATTTTTCACGACTCCCGATTAATCCTGTAAAAGACGCTAATGGCAACCATCTTTCCGTTGGCCTCGTATGGCCCGGCAGAACCGTAAAGATCCGTGTATGGGAAGCAAAGATCGGGAAAGTCAGACTTATTTTGCTCGATACCGATTTTGATGACAATTCTCCCGAAGACCGGACTGTAACTCATTATCTCTACGGCGGCGATCATGAAAACAGGCTGAGACAGGAACTTATTCTTGGTATAGGCGGGATCAGGGCACTGGATGCAATGGGACTCAAGCCGGATATTTTCCACAGCAATGAGGGTCATTCTGCATTTATCAGTCTGGAACGCCTCCGGGCCATGATCGAAACAAGCCACCTCACATTTAATCAGGCACTGGAAGCGGTCAGATCATCCACACTTTTTACAACTCACACTCCTGTACCTGCAGGGCATGACCATTTCGAGCCTGATA
>CAZKMH010000520.1:0-3151 GCA_964553395.1 uncultured Rikenellaceae bacterium
CGCCTCTTCCTCCGGAACATTTTTGATAACAGGTACAGTGCCCCTATAGATATGCACCTTCCCTGTTGCAGTACCAACATATCCGTAATCAGCACCGGCCATCTCACCGGGTCCGTTGACAATGCATCCCATAACTGCAATTTTCAATCCCTTAAGATGTTCTGTGGCTGCCTTTACCTTTTGCACCGCTTCAGTGAGATTAAATCTGGTTCGTCCACAGGTTGGGCATGAGATATAACGGTTCCGGGTGATTCTTGCTTCTGTTGCCTGCAGGATGGAAAATGAAAGCTCCTTCAGCTTGTCACCCTGAACTTTACCGGTATTGGATATACAGAGTCCATCGGCCTGCCTCAGAATAAAATATCTGCCCAGCAATGCTGCGGCATCGATAGCGAGCTTTTCGGGATCATTCTCACTGAATACCGGATTCAGGATGATTGGTTCCTGCGACTTTTCGGGAAGTAAAGCAGGCGTCGAAAAGTTAAATATGAGTATTCTTCCCTTATAGGGAGTGCCATTTTCCCTGAGGTATCGCCTGTTGTTATATGTCAGTACTTCGGGTATGTAATGTATATCTCTCGTTTTAAAGCCCTGGACGGGGACCGGATTAACCACTCTCTCCTTTGATCCTCCAAGAAAATGCAGGATTTCCTTTGCCACGGGAATCTCCCGTTCCGGATCTTCAGTCAGTGAAACCCTGATCGTGTCTCCAATCCCTTCTGACAGAAGCGCTCCGATCCCGGCTGCTGATCTGACCCGTCCGTCTTCACCTTCACCTGCTTCGGTAACACCAAGGTGGATCGGGTATGAAAGGCCGGCGCTCTGCAACACACTTGCCAGTAGCCGGTTAGCCTCAACCAGCACTCTGGTATCAGATGATTTAACAGAGAGTACCAGATTATTAAAATTTTCAGAGCGGAAAACATTGATATACTCAATAGCCGACCTCACCATCCCTTCAGGAGTGTTTCCGTAACGGTCCATAATGCGATCCGATAATGACCCATGATTTATACCAAGCCTGATGACTGTATTATTCTCCTTGCAGATCCTGATCAGTGGAAGCAGACGGTCATGTATCCGTTCAAGTTCTTCGTTGTATTCTTTATCCGACAGATCCGTTTTAATAAAGGAAGCCCTTTTATCGGCATAATTCCCCGGATTGATCCTGACCTTTTCAACGATTCGTGCAGCTGTTTCGGCAGCAGCGGGATTGAAATGAATATCTGCGATAAGAGGAGTGTTGAAACCTGCTTTCCGCAATTCTTTCCTGATATTTGCCAGATTCTCAGCTTCCCTGACTCCCTGGGCAGTAAGCCGGACAAAATCTGCTCCGGCTTCGATTATCCTGATACACTGGGCAACAGATGCTTTCGTATCGAGTGTATCAGTATTGGTCATCGACTGGATCCGGATGGGATGGGTGCCGCCCAGGGGGATGGAACCGATGTTAACTGCAGTAGAAATATATTTTTGTGCAGCCATTTTCATAGTACATCAAATCCGTTCCCATTCCACTCCGTCCTTCTTATCGTTCAGGATGATCCCTGCTTTTTTCAGCTCATCCCTTATCTGATCCGAAAGATCCCACTCCTTCTTATTTCTGGCATTCTGACGCAGGTCGATTATAAGCTTCATAAGATCTGAAGTTAGTTTCTCATCGGAGCTTCCCAATGTTTCATCCTTCAATCCAAGGATATCAAAAATAAACGTATTAAAAAGATTACCAAGCAACTCCAGATCACTACTGCTCATCTTGCCGGTTCCGTCGACTGCCGAATTTATATATTTCACACCTTCAAAAAGCTGTGAAAGCAGGAGCGGCGTGTTCAGGTCATCATCCATTGCCTCATAACACTTGCTTTTCAGTAGCGGAATGTCAACTGTGGAGGTAAGCGAGGGTTTCAGTTTCTTCAGTGACTCATTTGCTTTCAGAAGTTTCCGGAGGCCTTTTTCGGCAGCCTGAAGTGCCTCATTCGAAAAATCTATTGTGCTCCGGTAATGAGCCTGAAGCAGGAAAAACCTGATCGTCATCGGGCTGTAAGACTGTTGAAGAAGGGGATGAATACCGCTGAAAAGCTGATCGAGGGTGATGAAATTATCAAGC
The DNA here is from genome assembly GCA_964553395.1 of uncultured Rikenellaceae bacterium. Classification (GTDB taxonomy): domain Bacteria; phylum Bacteroidota; class Bacteroidia; order Bacteroidales; family VadinHA17; genus LD21. The sequence continues at coordinate 2,108 of CAZKMH010000520.1, forward strand.
GACCTTGCCATTTTCTGCCCGTTAATCGTTATCATGTTGTTATGCATCCAGTACCTCACGGACTCTTTCCCCAGTGCTGCTGTTGACTGGGCTATTTCGTTCTCGTGGTGCGGAAACTGGAGGTCGATCCCCCCGCCATGTATATCGAACACATCGCCCAGGTATTTTGTGCTCATTGCAGAACACTCAAGATGCCACCCGGGAAATCCTTCGCTCCAGGGTGACGGCCATCGCATAATATGTTCAGGAGTGGCTTTTTTCCAGAGGGCAAAATCAAAAGGATTGTGTTTCTCCTCCCTGCCCCCGAGGGAACGGGTGTTCTCCTGAAGCTCTTCCAATACTCTTCCCGACAGCTTTCCATAATGATACTTCCGGCTGTATTTCAATACGTCAAAATAAACGGACCCGTTTACCTCGTAGGCGTAGCCATTATCCCGGATACTTTTTATAAGTTGCTGTTGTTCAATAATATGACCGGAGGCTCTTGGCTCAATTGAGGGATGGAGTGTATTGAGCTGCTCCATATTTTTCAGGAAGGTGTTGAGGTATTTCTGCACCACCTCCATAGGCTCAAGGTGTTCGAGACGGGCTTTTTTTTCGATCTTGTCTTCGCCTTCGTCGGCGTCATTTTCAAGATGACCGACATCAGTTATATTACGTACATATCTCACCTGATATTCAAGATGCTGAAGGTACCGGAAGAGCACATCGAATGTTACTGCAGGCCTTGCATGTCCGAGGTGGGCATCACTGTAAACTGTAGGGCCGCAGACATATAAACCTACGAACGGCGGATGTAAAGGTTTAAATGGCTCTTTAGTGCGCGACAGGCTGTTATAGATGACGAAATTGTTTTGCATAATAGCATTTTGTAGATGCAAAAATAAGGGAAAAATCCCTATGTTGGTTTTATACGATTTTTGAATGAACGTTCAGTCAACGGGATACATACATGTACTCACCCCCTAGCCGTCAACTTAAGGAATATATTAATAACGAAAACCACTATAATTATCTGGTTTATAAACAAATAAGTTTCCCCTC
>CAZKMH010000521.1:0-3140 GCA_964553395.1 uncultured Rikenellaceae bacterium
GGCGAACCGCGCTTCCCCCATGAAGACGTCCACTCCCAGCGAAGCGAAGCGCCTCACCGAGTCGTGATGGCTGATGTGCGCCCGGAGGCGCCGCATGCGCTCCATGACGCCCGGGAAGTCCGCCCCGTATCCTGCCGGGGCGTTCACCCCGTAGCGGTCGGCCTCCTTTATATCGAAGACGACGCGGGAGGAGCGGATGAGACACTTCGACGGGACGCAACCGACATTGAGGCAGTCGCCGCCGAGCAGGTGCCGCTCCACCAACGCCACCCTGGCGCCGATGCCCGCCGCTCCGGCGGCGGTCACGAGCCCCGCGGTGCCGGCGCCCAGAACCACCAGGTGGTAACGTTCCGCGGGCTCCGGGTTTCTCCAGTCGGGAGGATGGACGTTGGCGACGAGTTCTTCGTTGTATCGGTCTTCGGGAAGCACCCTTCCCATGGCGTGAACGGGCTCCGGCATCCCTTTCATGGTTTATTCCCCTTTTTTCCTCCCGATGAGTCGCTGGTGATGCGTATACCTTACAAGCCTGCAATTCATTTTTCCATTGACAGGAGCCTCGCTGGCAGGGGGCGAAGGAAGTGCGGACCCTGAAGGGGCGTCAAGCTGGGCCTCGCAGGTCCAGGGTCCGATGGAGACAGGCGCTCTCCCCGATGCAATGGGCACCGCTTCCATGGACCGCGGGTCTACTTCGAACGACGCCGGGTTCACCTTCGTCGAATCCGGTGGTGTAAGGTACCGGGTCGGCCTGGACACGGCACCGTAGGGAAGCCATCCTGTCCCGGCGGCAGGGGCTGTTCCCGTTCCTTCCCTTCCCGGGAAGGCCCCTGCCGCCGACCTCATCGCGCTTTCCCGACCACACCGTTGTCTTCCCCTCGGGGAAAATGAGATAAAGGAAGCATGGGAATCCCGGCAAGTTCCACCCCGTCGGAGTGGGTCGACCGGCACGGAGACTACCTGTTCCGGTACGCGATGCTCCGCGTAAGGGACCGCTCCGCTGCGGAGGACCTCGTCCAGGAGACGTTCCTCGCGGCGCTGAAAAGCAGGGGGGCGTTTTCCGGCGGCTCCTCGGAAGCCACCTGGCTGGTGGGGATCCTCAAGCACAAGATCGCGGACCACTACCGGCATCAAGCCCGGGAGGCCCCCCCGGAGGACCTCGATCTCCGGGAACATCCCGATCCCTCCCCCTTCGACGGGTCGGGACACTGGACTTCGGGGCCGACCGACTGGGGCGGCAACCCGGCGGACCTGTACCGGGAGAAGAAATTCCTCGATCAGTTCACGAAATGCCTCTCCGGACTATCCCCGCACCATGCCAACGCCTTCACCCTCCGCGAGATCGAGGGGGCGGACACCGGTGAGATCTGTAAGGTATTGAACGTTTCCGATACCAATCTCTGGGTGATCCTCCACCGTGCGCGGATGCAGCTGCGGCGATGCCTGGAAATCAACTGGTTCCACAGAAACACGGGGAAGGGATCCTGATGCTTTCCTGCAAGGACGTGACACGACTGATCTCGGAGTCGATGGACCGCTCGCTTCCCCTTGGGAAGCGGATCGGCGTGCGCCTCCACCTCCTCATATGCAAGTTCTGCGCGAGGTACGAACGGCAGCTCCTCCTGATCCGCGAGACGGTGAGGCATCTCGTGGCGACGGAAGAAAGGCCGGGGGAACCGTACGGGGAGCCCCTGACGGAGAAGGCGAGGGAGCGCATCCGGAGGTCCCTCCAACAACAGTAAACGCCCCTGCCATCTTACTTCGCGCCCTTCACCGCGTGCCCGCCGAACTGGTTGCGCATCGCGGCCAGGAGCTTGTCCCCGAAAGGCGCTTCCTCGCGGGACCGGAAGCGGTTTTGCAGGGCCATCGTGATGACGGGGAGGGAAACCCCCGTCTCGATCGCCTCGATCGCCGTCCAGCGGCCCTCGCCGGAGTCGGGCACGTACGCCGCGATCCCGTCCAGGGCGGGGTTCTTCGCCAGGGCGTCGGCCGTCAGGTCCAGCAGCCAGGAGCGGACCACGCTGCCGTGCCGCCAGATCTCCGCGATCCGGCCCAGGTCCAGGCCGAACCCCTCCTTACGCTGCATCAGCTCGAACCCTTCCGCGTACGCCTGCATCAGGCCGTATTCGATCCCGTTGTGGACCATCTTGACGAAATGCCCGGCCCCGCTCGGCCCGACGCGCCCCCACCCCTTGTCGCTCGCGGGAGCCAGCGCTTCGAGGATGGGCCGCAACCTTTCCACGACGGTCTCCTCCCCCCCGACCATCATGCTGTACCCCTCGGACAGCCCCCACACGCCGCCGCTGGTCCCGACGTCGACGAAATGCAGTCCCTTTTCCTTGAGCGCGGCGGCCCGCCGCATCGTGTCCTTGTAGTTGCTGTTCCCCCCGTCGACGACGATATCTCCCGGGGACAGGCGCTCGGCCAGGGCCAGTGCCGCGATGGTGTCGTCGGTCGGTTTTCCGGCGGGAACCATCACCCAGGCGACGCGCGGCGCGGCCAGTTTCTCCACCACTTCATCCATGGACCGGGCTCCGGTCGCTCCCCCCGCTTCGGCGGCCCGCACCGCCTCCTCCTTCACGTCAAAGGCCACCACCTGGTGGCCTTTCCCCAGCAGGCGCGTCGTCATGTTGGCGCCCATCTTTCCCAACCCGATCATCGCGATCTTCATCTTCGATCCTCCCCAACGCGGTCCGTTCGATTCTTCGGGTCCACCCCTCGATCATACCCCGAGTGACCGATGGGAGCCCTTTGGGACGGATGGTGTCCGAAATCCTTGTGGGTTTCGCCGTCTTTCCGCGTCAGATGAACTCCCCTCCAAGGTACGGCTTCACGGCGTCCTTCAGCCGTTCCCTCTGGCGAAGAAACTCCTCCCGCTGGCCGAGCAGCCATTTCCCGTGCGACGCCCTGTCCTCCTTCTTCCGCCATGAGTGGGCAGGGGACCTGACCACAAGCCCGACGTTCCCGCCGTCCACGGAAAAGGTTCCGGTGCCCCCGCAGGAGAGGCAATATACGGAGTCCCCTTTCCGGAATTCGAAGTACGTCCCCCTGCACTCGGGACAAGAGATTCCTTCGGGAGCGTAGTCGTCCGGGGAAACGACGGCCGCGGCCAGCCGGTGCGCGGCGCTCCTGCCTTCCGCGGAAAC
>CAZKMH010000522.1:0-3134 GCA_964553395.1 uncultured Rikenellaceae bacterium
AAACCCACATGATTGAGCCCAATCACAAACAAGTATGAAAATAATTCATTTTCAACCGAGCGAAGCGAGCTCGACGAAGTCAATCATGTGCGGTTCCATCCAACCTTTAAAAATAAATTATATACGGATGAAAAAAATAGTGTTTGCATTTTCCCCTTTATTGTTGTGCATTGCTTGTAATAAGTATGATTCAAATACACAGGTTCTGCAAAAACAATTTGAATTCCCGGTGCTCAAAAATAAGGATTTCAACAGTGTGCTTCAGATAAATATCATTCCGGCCGACACTATCAGAGAAACGACACTTAAAGAATTGGTGATCAACACCCGGGGAACTAATACTCTTGAAGATATTGAATCTGCTGCAATTTTTTACACTGGCGAAAAGGAATCTGCAATAAATGAAAAATCACTTCTCTTTTCCGAAACAGTTGAAATTCTGCCTGTAATTCATTTCAAAGGATCCTTCAACCTTAAACCCGGGGACAATTATTTCTGGCTATCATATAAATTGCATAGTAATTCGGATATTCTAAACAGGGTGGTTGGTTTATGTGAAGAAATAATTACAAACCGGGGTAAAGTTATAATGGAACCTGTCGATTCACTGATGCCCCTGAGGATTGGGATCGCAGTACGCAAGCATAACGATGACAATGTTCACACCTTCCGTATTCCGGGACTTGTTACAACAAACAGCGGAACTCTCCTGGCTGTTTATGATGCGAGGCGCGACAGCCGGCGTGATCTACAGGGTAATATCGATATTGGGATCAGCCGGAGTACCGATGGAGGATCGACCTGGGAACCAATGGTTATTGCCCTTGACATGGGTGAATGGGGCGGATTGCCACAGAAATTCAACGGAGTAAGCGATGCCTGCCTTCTTAATGATAAAGCCACCGGCAATATTATCGTTGCCGGTCTCTGGATGTACGGTGTAATTGATGATAGTGGCAGATGGATCGAAAACCTTACGGATACCAGCCAGGCATGGAATCACCAGTGGAGGACCAGAGGTTCACAACCCGGCTTTGGGGTAAAGGAGAGTTCCCAGTTCCTTATCGCAAAGAGCACTGATGACGGGAGGAATTGGGAAAAACCTGTCAATATCACAACAATGTGCAAGAAGAAGGAATGGTGGCTGTGGGCTCCCGCACCCGGAAACGGAATCACATTGGACGATGGCACCCTTGTCTTTCCCACTCAGGGAAGGGACAGAGAGGGAGTTCCTTTCTCAAATTTAAGTTATAGCAGGGATGGCGGTTTAACCTGGAAAACCAGCAATCCGGCATATACAAATACCACCGAATGTGCTGTTGTCCAGCTGGATGATGGCTCCATTATGCTCAATATGCGCGACAACAGGAACCGTAATAACAATGGTCCGGATAACGGCAGAGCTATTGCTGCAACATCTGATCTGGGAGTAACATGGAGCGAGCATCCGACATCACACAAGGCTCTTAATGAGCCTGTTTGCATGGCATCACTCATTAAACATACTTACACTGATTCCGGGAAACAAAGGTCAATATTGTTTTTCTCAAACCCTTCAACTAAAAGAGGTCGCCATCATATTACAATAAAAGCAAGTCTGGACAACGGGAACACCTGGCCGGAAGAACATCAACTTCTTCTTGATGAAGGCAGCGGGAATGGTTATTCATGCCTGACCAGCATCAATAATAAATATATCGGCATACTCTATGAAAGCAGTCAGGCTGACCTGGTGTTTCAGAAGATCCCGGTAAAGGAAATAGTAAAGGAACTTCATTAAAGGTCATTTTTATTTATACCCGGAATTCTGCTGGTTATGCCTGCAACAGAATCTTCGCCACATTCCTGAAAATTTTTAAAATATCCGGTCCCATATTTCGTCTGGGAAGGTAAAGAGCATTCTCAATGAGTCCAAAAGAATCTGAAAAGATAGGTTCTGTTTATAAGCGCGAGCGTAGTCGTCTGCTCAGCTTTATCAGGAACAGGATTCCCGACCGGGTGGAGGCGGAGGATATTCTGCAGGATGTTTTCTACCAGCTTACCGTCGGATTCAATGACATCAGGAGAATCGAGAATCTGACAGGATGGCTTTACAGAGTGGCTGAAAACAGGATCATTGATCTCTTCCGGAAAAAACGCCCTTTGACGCTCAGTTACAATGAAAAAGTAACTGACGGTGATGACGGACCTTTATCGCTTGAGGAGATCCTTCCTTCACTCGGAACAACATCACCGGATGAGGACCTGAAGGAGATGATCTGGGATACCATTGAAGAGACACTGTCACATTTGCCCGAAGAGCAGAGAAGCGTGTTCGTTGAAAATGAATTTGAAGAGAAGAGCTTCAAAGAGATCTCTGAAAGAACCGGTATTGGAATTAATACTCTCATTTCACGTAAACGATATGCGGTCCTTGCTCTCAGGGAGAATCTGGATGAATTGTATAAACTTTTAAAAAATAACTAGTATGAAAGCATTAACAGTTTTAAAGTATGTTGGTTTTGGAATCCTTGGAATCGGATTCGTTATCCTTGTGATATTCGGTGTTATGGCGCTCTGGAACTGGCTTGTTCCAACCTTATTTAACGGGCCGGTCCTTAACTACTGGCAAACAATAGGATTATTCTTACTTTCAAAGATCCTGCTTACCGGAATAGCCCCGGGTTCACAGAAAAATCATAAAAGAGACTGGAGAAGAAAATACCATGGCAGGTGCAGCCCTTCAGAATGGGATGAACAAAAAACTCCTGCTCCAGAACAGGTATAAGAATACAATCCCTGATCCCGGTCGGGAACCGGGATTTTTTTTACCTTTATATCGTACTCACATTTAACTAAATGCCCGGGAAAAAGTCAGGATTCTTATTACTGCTGTTGTCGCTGACAGTTTCATTCTTCTATTCCTGTGAATTTGAGCCGCATAAGGTATATGAAAGAACCGTAATTGAAAATGTGACAGCTCCAGAAATACAGATAGTTGAACTGAACCTGAACTATGATACTATCTTCCTTTATACCCAAAAGCAGATCCGTTTCAACTTTACAAGCAGTAATCAGGAGATCCTGGCAGTGCGTTTTACAATTGATAATGATGAAAAGTACCTGGTAAACACAAATAAAGGGGTATTTGAACT
>CAZKMH010000523.1:0-3130 GCA_964553395.1 uncultured Rikenellaceae bacterium
ATGGTCATGTCGGTCTGGATGATGCCGGGACGTACTTCACAAACAAGTATACCCTCCTTTGAAAGCCTGTCGGCATAGAGACTCGAAGCCATGCTCAGGCCGGCCTTTGATATGCAGTATTCTGTTCTGTTTACAGAAGTCAAAACTGCCGATACTGAAGTAGTGAAGATGATTACAGGCTTGTAGGGGGAAATCTGTTCTTTCATCCAGATCATCTCCCTGGCGATTTTCTGTGAGAAGAAGACGGGGCCTTTCAGGTTAATGTTCATGACCCTGTCATAGCTTTCTTCCGTCATCTCAAGAACATCGTACCTCTGAAGGGGAGCAACCCCTGCATTATTGACAAGAAAATCGATCCTGCCGTACCTGTCAAGGATATTGGCGACTACTTCCTTATGGCATTTTGTACATGAGATATCAAGACCAATGGGAAAAAACTGGGCGCCTGTCTTTTCTATTTCCGGGCCAAGGATCTCCATGCCTTCACTGTCGACCGACCTTGCAATGGCAGCAATATCAAATCCTTCTCCTGCAAGGGCAATTGCAACAGCCCGTCCAATGCCTCTGCTGGCACCTGTAATAACGGCAACAGGTTTCCCGTTCATTATGTAAGCAATTATCAGGTTTAAAGAAAGCCGGCGGTAAAGGTAATAATTTTCTGATTTTTTCAGTCATCCACGAAATTATCTTCAAGATAATCCTTCCATACTTTCTCAAACCACAGGTCCTGTTCAGGTATGTCCCTGGTCTTTACCAGATCAGCAGAAAATTTCCCTGTTTTAAACGAAACTTCCAGGATATCCTTTTCAACCTGCCTGTCATACCCGCACAGGTTAATATCCTTTCCGTGAATTATGATATCAGAAATTTTAAATTGCTCTTCTTCAGATACAAGGAATGAGCCCCTGCTTCTTCCCCCCTTTTCAATATAGGTTTTAATTGCTTCAAGGTAAACAAGATGAGTCAGGCAGTTATCATAAATCCTGAAGTATTCGGCAAGTTCTTTGACCGAGGAAGCGCTACCTGTCTCCCTGAAGTTTTCAAGCATTGAATATGCCTCCTTAACGGCCCTTGCAACATTGCTTCCATTACGAACTATACCCGCGTTATCCGACATTCTCTTACGGATCCCTGCAAGGATCTCCCCGTTCCGGCCGGTTTCATTTTTTGATAACAGGCTTGTTGCCAGGCTTAAAAGTGATTCTGTCTCTTTTAAAGCATCACCCAAAAACCCGGCTGTCTCAGGCGGAGGCCCGTTGTATCTCCGCGAGATGAACAAGGCTGCCCTGTAACTTCCCACCTGTCCTGAATTCAAGGCAGAGCCTCCCGGCCTGTAAACTCCATGTGAACCGTTAACCTCTCCAACCGGAAAAAGGTGTTTCAGATCCGATTCCCACCATATATTGCCTTTCAGTCCTCCATTATTGTGCTGTACGCAGATCCCGATCTCCACGGGATTGGTTTCGAGGTCTATCCCGTGTTCCCTGTATAATTCATATGCTGGTTTGTTCATGGCGATGAGCCTCTCAACCGGCGTACCCTGAAGGGATCCTGAACTTGCCAGGTATTCACGTGCGGATCCGTCCAGTTTTAAAGGAGAAAAAGAATCATCTCCTTCCCATGAAATATTCCTTGTATAATCAATAAAAACCCTTCGTCCTTTTTCCTTTTTTTCCCTGTAAACCAGCATGTCAATCAGGGAAGATCCGAATCCATTTATTTTAGCCGGATCGAAAGGCCACTGGTAACCCTTCCTGAAGATGGCTCCCGAAAGTGACTTGTAACCGGGGAAGTATTCATTCAGAAATTCTATTGGTTCATTACCTTTGATATCAGTCGAAATATACCGTGGTATGACCTGCTGGTAGCTTCCCGACAGATTCCATCTGAACTTCAGTGATGCAATGCCGAACTGCGATTCTGTCAGGTTCTGGCCCGTTGCGCCTGCCCTGAAAGCCATACCTGTTGAGCCTGTCTGCGAAGCAGGATATACTGTCGACTCATACATATCTCCCGGGCCGCCCGTTCCCATTACGATATTTATCGCATTAAATAATACGAAAGATTTCGCAATCGCTTTTTCCCTTGTGTTTATCGCCAGTGCACCGATAACCTTTGATCCGTCTTTGGCGGTCAGCAGGGTAATCACCTGATGATGATCGATTATCTTTATCCTCAGCCGCTTTACTTCTTCAGAGAGAACCCGGAACATCATCCGTGATGTCCAGGGGCCTGCGGATGTAGCCCTGGAGTGCGGGTCATGATCAGTCTTATATCCGGCCCACGACCCGAACCTGTCATGGGGAAAGGGAACTCCGAATTCGACAAGTCTCATGAATGCCTTTACGGAGCCCTGGGCTTCGCATAGTGCAATATCGCCATGCATACACCTGCCATTAAAAAGATCCTGTGCCATGGACATGACTGAGTCGGGTTCACTGCCGCTGAGTGAAAGCTTATAATATGTCTGCTTGTCCGACCCCGCATTGTTTGATGTTCCTGAACCAAACCCGGATGTGACGATCATGATGTTTTCCTGCCCCATTGACCGGAGGCTGACAGCAGCATTAAGTGACGCGGCACCGCTTCCGATGATCAGTGTGTTCATACTGACGATTCTCACCGAAAAGTTACCAATCTGTATTGTTTCACTTTCCATCGGCTATAAGCTTTTTCAATTCCTTACCATAGATCTCCCTGTCGCGGATAACACAGCCGCCGGGGCGGAGATTCCGTATCAGTCTGGTACAACCCGAACAGGTGATGCAGGTCTTTGAAGGATCGGCCTTCCCGGTTCTTATTAAGTCGAGCGGCATTGAGGGGTATGCAAAGGAATTTCTTCCGAATCCGATGAATGAAGCGCCACCTTTGTTTAAAACCGCAGCTCCGACATTTGGTGCAAAGTGCCTCAGGTAAGAATAGGCTGAGCCGACAATTTGTATCCCGGGAAATCTTTCCCGGAAAAGCGAAGTGCTGTCAATCATTCGCATGACCCCCAGAAGAGGATGCTCCTCAGGGACTTCCGCGCCGGGAAGCGGAGTATCGTAAGGCCTGGAAATATGAGGATTGAAGTAAGGGCTTCCCATGCTGATATTCAGCAGCCTGATCCCCCCCGACACTAACTCCTCCA
>CAZKMH010000524.1:0-3113 GCA_964553395.1 uncultured Rikenellaceae bacterium
GGGCTGGCAGTCTGCTTTTATCATAACTGGCGCAATATGCTTCATCTGGGTACTCCTCTGGTTCATTTTCTATGAAATACCCGAAAAGCATAAGAAGGTATCGGCATCAGAGCTTGCTTATATACATAGTGATGCTGATGAACAGGCTGAGACCAAAGAAAAGGTTTCGTGGCTGAAGCTCCTCAGGTACCGTCAGACCTGGTTATTCTTCATTGGTAAAGGTCTTACGGACCCTATCTGGTGGTTTTACCTTTTCTGGATCCCCGGCTGGCTTTCAACTGTCAGAGGTGCAGGCCTCAGCGTATCTTCATTCGGTTTACCTCTTGCCTTTATTTATACAATGACCACAATAGGAAGCATTGGAGGAGGATGGGTTTCAGGATATATGATCAGGAAAGGGATGTCGCCCTTCAAAGCACGAAAAGTAACAATGCTCATCTTTGCACTTCTGGTCGTGCCTATTGTATTTGCCCAATCGTCCGGAGTAAGTACGTGGGGAGCAGTCTGCCTGATTGCCCTTGCGGCTTCATCACACCAGGCATGGTCTGCCAACATCTTCACTACTGTATCTGATGCCTTTCCAAAGAAAGCTGTCAGCTCGGTTACGGGAATAGGCGGTATGGCAGGTGCCGTAGGCGGTGCCTTCATTTCTTACATTGCAGGGGGTATACTCGAACATTTTAAAGAATTAGGGCATATTGAAACAGGCTATGTTGTGATGTTTGCCATTGCAGGAAGCGCTTATCTTGTTGCATGGACAATAATGACAGTCTTTGCACCAAAAAACAAAAAGGTAATACTTGACTGACAATAAATAAATAAATATTCAGCCTTTTAAAATGAAAATACTCGGAAAATATTCAATCGGACTTGGTGACAGGTTTGGACACCAGGGCCATGCGCAACTAAGGGCAATATTGGAAGCCGGGAAAGGCGGGATCGAAATAACTCCCGTGTGGAACAAATCAAACAGGGAACATATTATCATTGGCACACAGCCGCATGATGTGAGGATTGAAGCCGATACCGTTACGAAAAAAGCAGGCTTCAGGAAACCATATTTTGTCGACGCTGACCACATTAATCTCGATACCGTCGACAGATTCATAGAGAGTTCTGACTTCTTTACAATTGATGTTGCATCCTACATCGGGAAAAGAGCTCCGGAAGCCGAAACAGGCAAATTCCTGTCTTCAGTGACGTCATATTCAGATAATTTAGATATTCCCGGAATTGAAAAGCCTTTAAAGTGCTCACCTTCTTTACTTAGAGATATTGCAGAGAAATATCTTTTTGCTGCTAAAAAAGCTGGTGAGATATATAGAAAAATAAAGGACGGGAAAGGTGCCGGCAATTTTGTTACAGAGGTTTCAATGGATGAAGTTGCACATCCGCAGACTCCTGTAGAACTGTTCTTCATCCTGAGCATGCTTGGCGCCGAAAAAGTTCCGGTTCAGACCATTGCTCCGAAATTTACCGGCCGGTTTAACAAGGGAGTCAACTATGTGGGCGACCCCGTCAGGTTTGCCGAAGAGTTTGAGGAAGATCTCCTTGTGGTCAGTTATGCCGTTAAAGAATTTGACCTGCCCGAAAACCTCAAAATAAGCGTTCATTCCGGTTCTGACAAGTTTACTATTTATCCTGTTATAGGAGGCCTCTTGAAAAAGCATAATAAAGGTATCCATCTTAAAACTGCAGGCACAACCTGGCTTGAAGAGGTTATCGGATTGGCTGAGGCCGGGGGGGAAGCACTTGATTTCGTCAAGGAGATCTATGCAAAATCGCTTGAAAAGATCGATGAACTGTGTGCGCCCTATGCCGATGTGATTGACATAAAAGCCTCCTCCCTCCCGCCGGTTGTTGAAGTTGCAACCTGGAGCAGCAAAAAATTTGCATCATCATTAAGGCATATCCCGGGAAATCCGGGCTATAATCCTGATATGCGCCAGCTGATCCACGTTGCATATAAGCTTGCCGCACAGAAGATGGATGTTTACTTCAAATTGCTCGAGCAGCATAAAGAGGTGGTATCAGAATGTGTTTTTGAAAATATCTTTAACAGGCATATCTGCCGGTTATTTGAATTAAAATAAGACAAACCCTTAAGGAACTGAATTATTATTTGTCCAGTTCCAGAGCGGCCAGGATGAAGGGAGCAACGCCTTTGGGGGCCGCTTATTTTGTGGCCCATTATTGTATCATGAACTGAGACGATCAAAAAATTGTCTGTAAACGCATTGACATGCAAAAGTTTGTATTATTTTTAATTCCTGATTTCAAAAACAACAAACAACTCAAACTTAAATATTTAGAACTACAACTATGAAAAAATCACAATCAAGGAGAGATTTCCTGAGAGTGTCGGCCGCAGGCGCTCTGGGAGCATTTGCCCTGTCGCAGTATGCGTGCAGGAATTCAGCCAAACCTGCCAAAGAAACAGCAGCCGCAGCAGTTGTTGATCCGAAAACATTCGGCATAGCTCTTCAATTGTACACGATCCGCGACGCGATGGCCATTGATGTTCCGGGATCGTTAAAAAAAGTATCCGATGCAGGTTACAAATACCTTGAACTTGCCGGTTATGCCGACGGGAAATTTTACGGGTATGAACCACCGGAATTCAAAAAGCTGGTAAATGACCTCGGGATGGAGATCCTGAGCAGCCACACTCAGGTTGAAGCCGAGGGCATTACCCTGGAGAACGCACAAAAGATGGCTGAAGACCATGCAAAACTGGCTGTTAAATACTGCATTCAGCCATGGGTGGTAGAAGAAGCAAGGACAACAATCGACAGCTACAAAAAGATGGTTGCTGACTGGAATAAGGTTGGGGCAATAATGAAAGAGCACGGGATGCAATTCGGATATCACAACCACAACTTCGAATTTAACACTATCGAGGGAAAAGTTCCTTACTACGACATCATGCTGGCTGAGCTTGACAAGGATCTGGTAACAATGGAGATTGATCTGTTCTGGACAACCAAAGCGGGACAGAACATAGTTGATATCTTCAAAAAATATCCGGGAAGGTTTCAGCTGTTCCACATGAAAGATATGTATACCAGCGAGGCTCCCTATTATACAACCGAAGGTGAGGATGACTTTGCTCC
>CAZKMH010000525.1:0-3099 GCA_964553395.1 uncultured Rikenellaceae bacterium
CCTGGGCATTGTTGAGGATGGCGGCCAGCGGCTGGCAGATCTCGTGGGCGAGCGAAGCGGAGATGGCGCCCGTGCTCGCCACGCGGTCAATGTGCCAGACCTGCCGGCGAAACTTGTGCAGCGCTTCATCCTTCTGCCGGGATTCGGTGATGTCGGAATACACCCCGCACACCGCATACGCAGTGCCATCCGGGCGCAGCAGCGGAAACTGGTGGGATGCAAAGATGTGCTGCCTGCCGTTCCATTCCAGCACGTGCTCGTTCTCGACTTCCTTGCCTGTTTCGATAGCCAGAACCCCATCTGCGCGGAAGCGCTCGGCCTGTTCCCGGGGGAACACGTCAAAAACGGTCTTGCCGAGGATGCCACCGTCGTCGACATGAACAAGGTTCTCGAATCCGCGGTTGACCAGCTGAAAACGCCCCCGCAAGTCCTTCAGGCAGATCGCCGCCGGCAAGTGATCCAGCACGTCCCGCATCCGCCGTTTCTCGTCTCGTGATTCCCGCGTCATCTCCATATTCATCAGCACCAGCACGGAAAAGAAACCGAAGTCGCTCAGCTGGATGAACTCAATGATTTCCCGGTTGACGGCCAGGTTGAACAGGATGAAACCGAAAAACAGGCCCAGAGCCCAGGTCAGTGCACGCGCCCTTTTTTCCTGTCCACGCCGGTACTGGGCAAAGCACGCATAGATGCCAAAGGCCATGATGACAAGAATTCCCAACCAGCCGATCTTGTGCCAGAAGCTGGGATCAAGCACGCGCAAGTCGACCACGTTTTCGCCCCAAGGCAACTGGAAATAGGTCAGGCGGGGCAGATCGGCAAACTGGGTGCCAAAGGGGAGGCTCAAATTGGCGGCAAAAATCAGGCCCCAGAAGACGGTCATTCCAAGCAGAAATTTGCGCGGTCGGACACCCGTGTATCCGGCAAGGAACCAGGGGAAAAGCATGAAAAAAAGACAGACAGCGGAAACTTCCCACTGTCGCAGCGCAATCAGTTCCTGAACCGTTTGCGCCTGGTAGGCACCTACCCTTGCAAGAATCATGGCCATGATCGACAGGCTCAGCACGGCGAACAGGAGATGGATTTTGCTCACCCGGCGCTGTATCACGGCGAGCCCGTGATGCAGCGCCGCGAAGGCGCAGACGCCACTCATGACGTACAGGGTAGGGACGAGGACTCCACTCATTGCATTGATTCGGCTTGCGTTTGTCTGGAACCCGGCCAGTTTACCGAATAAGCCCGTCCGCAGAAGTTCAGGCGCGGAATAGGACCAAAGCCCAATTGCCGGGGTCGTGCCAATTGCCTATCTTGACGACATCAAAGATTTGATTGTTTCCCCTGGCAGTGTGTACGTCACGCCGTCGATCCCTAGTCAACCGAAGGAGTGTTCATGAATAGCAAATCCGTATTGATCCTCATCGCCGCCCTCGCTGCAGCGCCTGCCGTTGCGCTGGCGCAGCAGCCGGGCGCGTCGTCCGTCATGGTGGAGGCCAAGAGCCCCACTGGCGCCGGGGTTGCCCAGGCCGTGGAAATCCAGGCCACAGTCACCGCCATCGACAAGGCAAAACGCACCGTGACCGTGAAGGGACCACAAGGGAAGACAAGGACGCTGACGGCCGGCCCGGAAGCCCGTAACTTCGATCAGGTGAAGGTAGGCGACACCGTCACCCTGACCTATGTCGAGGCGGTCACCCTCAGTCTGGAAAAAGCCGAAGGCGCCAAGCCGGGTATCACCGTGACCGATGAAGTGAAGCGTGCGGCACCCGGTGCCAAGCCGGGCGGTGTCATGAGCAGCCAGACCACGATCGTGGGCACGGTGACGGCGATCGATGCGGCAACCCGGTTGATAACCGTGCGCGGTCCCGGGGGCAACGAAGTCGACATCAAGGTGGAGGATCCGGCCAAGCTCAAGAACGTGAAGATTGGCGATCTGGTCAAGGCGACCTATACAGAAGCACTGGCCATCTCGGTTACTACACCGACAAAACCCGCTGCAATGCCCAAGTGATCGAGCGGCGTGCCGAGGCTGCGGTGTCAGCCGGAATCCACGTGCTGCTTGCGACGATGGGACCAAGGTCTCATCGTCGTTCGTTTAGTGAGTGCTAATGTTTGGGCAATCAAGTCCTGCCTTAAGGTGCTGTCATGAGTGACTTGTTCCCGGAGAGAGGGGAGCTTACATGCTGAAACTATCCTCGTTATACGACGCAAAAACTGATCACCGTGGCGCTGTCCACCCGAGTAGCGATGGTGGTGCAGTGCTCAAACGCGACAACTCACAGACGATGCGGAAGGCGCTGCTTGTGCTGATCGCGGCCGGAATAATGTTTCCAGGGTTGAGGCTTCCGCATGCCAGGGCGCAGGCAGCCGCGCCCGCCGCAACCAGCAGCGCGCAGGCGCCGATGCCACAGGAAAAACTCGACTCGCTGCTCGCACCGATTGCGCTCTATCCCGACCAGTTGCTGACGCAGGCCCTGATGGCGTCGACCTATCCGCTCGACGTCGTCGCAGCGGCGCGCTTCGTCAAGGAAAACAGGGAACTCAAGGGCGACGCGCTCGACAAGGCCGTCGCACAGAAGGACTGGGATCCGTCGGTGCAGTCGCTGACCGCATTCCCCCAAGTACTCGAAATGATGAACGACAAGCTCGAGTGGACGCAGGAACTTGGCGACGCATTCCTCGCCGACGAGAAGCGCGTCCTGCAGACGGTTCAGAGCCTGCGCAGCAAGGCGGAAGCCGCGGGCAACCTGAAAAGCAACGAGCAGGTGAAGGTCGTCAAGGAACAGACGACGATCATCATCGAACCCGCGCAGCCGGAAGTCGTCTACGTGCCGTCCTACAACCCGACGGTGGTCTATGGTACCTGGTGGGCGCCTGCCTATCCCCCCTACTACTACCCGCCGCCGCCTTACTATTATCCGCACCCGGTGCTATACGGTGCGGTTGCCTTTGGCGTCGGCTATGCAATTGCGAACAACCACTGGGGCTGGTGCAATTCCAACTGGAATGGCGGCAACGTTAACGTCAACATCAACAAGAACAACACATTCATCAACAACAACGCCGAGTTCAAGAACAAGGTGAACAACGGCAACTGGAATC
>CAZKMH010000526.1:0-3099 GCA_964553395.1 uncultured Rikenellaceae bacterium
CTACTTTAAGGAGAGGAACTGGTGAGCGTAGAGCGGAGAGCGGAGAGCGGAGAGAGGTGAGCGGAGAGCGGAGAGAGGTGAGCGGCTAATTAAGAGAGAGTAAAAAAGATATGCTATGAAGAACATAATTAAGAAGATCAGGGAACAGAACAGGCAGATGGAGAAGGCAGAGGCCGAAGCCATACCGCAGAAGATAAATAATCCTGCGACTGAAAGCAACCGGCGCAATTTCCTGAAAAAGACAGCTCTCGGCGGGATCGCACTCAGTGGAATGATGTCACTTTCCATCGAAGACACTATTGCGCAAACCACATCAAAAGTCAGCAGGGCATCGAGTCCTTCAGACCTGAAGATCACAGATTTGCGTGTTGCAGTAATCCTCGATGGCGGGAGAAAAGGGCTGATCCGCATCGATACGAACCAGGGTATTTACGGATTGGGTGAAGTAAGAGACGGAGCGGATGAAAGATATGCGCTTTTCCTTAAAAGCAGGATACTTGGCCTTAATCCCTGCAATGTAGAAATGATTTTTAAAATAATCAGGCAGTACGGATATCATGGTCGCCAGGGTGGTGGGGTATGTGCAGTTGAAATGGCCTTATGGGATCTCTGTGGCAAAGCCTGGGGCGTCCCCGCATGGCAGCTTCTCGGCGGAAGATACCGTGAGAAGGTAAGATTATATGCAGACACCCCCGGGGCTAAGGATCCGGCAGCATTTGCCCTGACCATGAAAAAAAGGGTTGAAGAACAGGGTTTTACCTGGCTCAAAATGGACCTTGGAATACATGTTGTTGCAAATCAGCCTGATGCAATTGTTAATTCAAAATTCTGGGATGGTGCTTCAGGGCAGTATGACCTGAAAAACTACATGGGATATGGAAACACTTTGCACCCGTTCACACAGGTGCAGATCACTGATAAAGGACTGGCAGGTTTATCTGAATATGTAGAAAAAGTAAGGGAAGTCGTTGGCTATGAAATGCCGCTTTGTGCCGATCACTTCGGACATTTTGATGTCAACAACTCCATCAGGTTTGGAAGAGCAATGGAAAAATACAGACTTGCCTGGCTCGAGGATATGGTCCCGTGGTTTGATGTGGAAAGGACCAAAGTTCTGTCCGATGCTCTTGAAACACCGGTCTGTACGGGCGAAGATATCTATTGCCTGAAGGATGGCTTTAAACCGATAATTGATGCAAGGGCAGTTGATATTATACACCCTGATCTCGGCACCTCAGGTGGTTTGCTTGAGACAAAGAGGATAGGTGATTACGCTGAAGAAGGAGGTGTTGCAATGGCGATGCACATGGCCGGGTCACCGGTTTGTTTTATGGCGAATGTACATTGTGCAGCTGCCACCCAGAACTTTCTTGCCCTCGAACACCATAGTGTTGATTCACCCTGGTGGTATAATCTTGTAAAGTTGACAGGCAGTCAACCGATGATTACAAACGGATTTGCCAATGTTCCTCTTGATTCCCCCGGATTAGGCATAGAGCTTAATGAGGAAGAAATTAAAAAACATTTGCGTGGAGGCGGGTATTTCGATCCTACTCCCGAATGGAATGATAAACGATCTCACGACAGGCTCTGGAGCTAAACCGTCTCTTTAGGCGGTTTACCGCGCCACCAGTTTGCGAGCACCGAACCTGTTATATTCATCAGCGGACCGAATATTGCCGGTGCAAGACCGACAGTTGCCAGCTTCCCCATCTGCAATGCCAATCCCGAAGCAAGTCCTCCATTCTGCATACCCACTTCAAAAGCAATTGTCCGGCGATCTCTTTCGGGCATTCCGAAGAGCCATGAAATGGAATAACCAAGGGTATATCCCGTAAAATTATGCAGCAGGCTGGTAAAGATAAGAAGTAAGCCCACCTGCAATAAACTTTCTCTGCCTGAGGCAGTTATGATAGTAACAATAACAGCTATCCCTACCATTGAAAGCATGGAAAGGATCGTCTCCATATATTTCTTTTCAGGTTTAAGGAATCGGGAAAGCAGATAAGCAACAGCTGCCGGTAATAGTATAAACCAGCCAAGGGATTTAAGGAACTGTATCAAAAATCCGGTAAATCCTGCATTCTCGGATTTGACGTAAACCAGTGTTGTAAGCAGAACGATTACAATATAGATAACCACCTGTATGATTACCGATTTACGGTCAGCTTCCTTCCTGGAAACAAGATTGAACAGAAATCCGGCGACAATCGGAAGGATAATCATGTAAAGTATATCCTTCATCATACTCCAGAAATTTATGTCAATGAACTGTCCGCCAAGCCATTTCATTAAAGCAGGAGTAATAAATGGAGACATAAGGGTTGTGACAGCGCTGATTGTGATCGCCAGAGCAAGGTTAGCCCGTGCAAGAAATGACATTACATTCGATGCCAGACCGCTTGGAACACAGCCTATCAGTATAATTCCGGCTGCTATTTCGGGAGGAAAATTAAATATTGATGCTATTGTAAGTCCAACCAATGGCATTATTGTGAATTGCGAGAAAACACCAATAATTACACCTTTTGGCATTTTAATGATCCCTGTAAAATCTGAAAGACTCATCTGTGAACCCATTCCGAACATAATCACCTGCAGCAAAGGGACAATAAGCTTTTTTAACTCGAATGAGCCAACAGTAATGAAATACTGGGGATAGAACATGGAGGCTGTTACAGCTGTAAATATCCAGAGAGTGTAAGAGAATCCCCTGAGTTTAGGATAGCCCCTTACACCGGTTGCCAGAGCAATAAATCCGGAAATCATCAAAATTCCGGTTAATGTTATGTTTCCGGCCAGATACGATATGAGCGCACCTGCAAAAAGGACTAAAGATAAAATCAACAGGTAAAGGTAGGTTCTGGTTTTCATGGATCTGAAAGGTGGTAGTTATACTTTGGATTTTAAAGATAATCAAATGGATCAAATCACACTGAAAATCGCAGATTTTTCAGGTTTAGCTTATTTTTTCTTTTAAGGGACTATTTGTAACGCGTTGTGCAGTTAACTATCTTCGCTGGCTTCATGTACTCATCCCCCAAGCCCATAGCCGTCAACTTAAGGAATATTTTAATAACGAAAACCACTATAATTATC
>CAZKMH010000527.1:0-3076 GCA_964553395.1 uncultured Rikenellaceae bacterium
ATCTTATTGAACCCTGTAGCTTTGTGCTAGTTATTCCCCTACTTTTTCGACAGCTTCAACGGCTGGCGTTAGCCGCCGCCGGTTGTAGCGGATGACTCCACTGCAAACCACGACGCTTGCAGGGATTTGAGCGCACGCCTACCCGCGCCAAAGGCGGTCGGCTGCACGCTTTGTTGGGCGGCTCTTACCCGATATAAAACTTTCTGTTGAATAATTCCTTGCAAACAATATTTGTTGAATTATTGTCAAGGATAAAAAAAGAATTTGGTTTTCAAAAAATACTGCCTGTTTGCCACCGTTATACTATCCCGTTCATGAATCTAAAAATAGCGGTATTCTTTTAAGCGACCGCTGTTTTTAGATAGATTGAAACACTTATTGATGGATTGTACTGGTCCTGGCACTACAAGCTGGCACGGAGTTTTTTGCCGTTGAATGGTTTGCCAAAGAGCGGGGCAAAGACGCAGACGTCAAATATCCCTGCCAGTAAAGGTACAAGGCCGACAATCATCAAAATAATGCCGACCACTGAACTTACGTTGCCAAAAAAGCCCAAGGCAAACAGGGCGGCTCCAACCACAATCCGGACTATTCGGCCAGTGCTGGAAGCCAAGAATTTGAAGGTTTGGTTCATTTTATTCTCCTCTTTGAAATTGAATTTGTTTACTTTCCTATTATAGGATAATCCAGTGTTTTTGACTGTGACAAAGTTGTATTCTCACAGTTCAGGTTTTTGAACCTGTTAGCCATGAAGATTAGAAGCTGGGAAGACCCTGGTCTTCGTTGAATGGCGTATATTCCGATGGGAATATCAGCAATTGGGATACCTTTTTTAAGAAGCCGCCCAACGAGACTGTCGAATAACCCTTTGTTTGAAAAATCTTCACAAAAAACTCCCACAACAGGCTCAAAAAAGGCTCAAAAATCGCCAAAATGTTGTTCGAAACATAAAAAACAAGGCGCTTTTCAATGTTTCTGTCCCACTTTTCAAAGATCAGTTTTTGAAAAGGGACTTTTTCGACAGTTTCAACGGTTTGCGTTATTAGAATGTCCTTGTTTGGGACGTGGCATCGGCGTATCCTTGGTGTGATTCATCGCCGGGAACGCTGATGGGATGTGAGCGTTTGGGTTGTCCGCCCGCGGGTATGGGAACGATCTCATTGTGAGTGAGATCGAAGCTCGCTGCGTTATATGGACACCCGGCGGAAACTAATCTGGGACTGGCAACAGGATTGCCAGAAACCCGTATCGGTACCTGCAGCTCCAAACCTAAAATCCACGTCCCAAACTCATAAGGAGTCTAGCATGAAAAAAGGACAAAATACAAGAGGCTACGAAAGGTACATGGCGCTCGATATTCACCGGGAGTATATCCTGGTGGGAGCTTGGAACGAGGCGCAGGATTGGGTGCTGACGCCGCGGCGGGTGAGTACGGAGAAGTTCCCCGAGTGGGCGAAGAAGAATATTCGTGCCGGGGATATTGTGGTGTTGGAAACGACCACGAACGTGTGGACGACATACGACCTTGTGGCACCGTTGGCAAGCCGGGTCCTGGTGGCAAACGCAGCAGAAGTGGGCGAGATTGCAAATGCCCGAGTGAAGACGGACAAGGAAGATATCAAACGATTGCTCAAGCTGCTCGTGGGTGGGATCGTGCCGGAAGTGTGGGTACCACCGGTGGAGGTGCGGGAATTGCGAGCATTTACCTCCTATCGTGGACGCCTGGTCAAGACCGGTGTAATGATCCGCAATCGTCTGCAAAGTCTGCTGCACAAGCACAACCTGATGTTGTCCGAGGCAGGGCTGCTGGACCAGGCCTGGTGGGAGTCCCAGAAAAACATCAGCTCACTCGAGAAAATGCAGATCCGCCAGGAACTGGTCCTGTTGCAAGAGGTCGAAAAACTGAAGGTGGCGGTGGATGAAGAACTCCAGCGCCAAAGCACCAGTTCCACCTGGGGCAAACCAGCCTTACAGATCATGCAACTGCCCGGTGTAGGGTTCATTGTGGCGATGACGGTCCTAGCTGCGGTTGGTGATATTACACGTTTCGAAAATGCCAGGCAGCTGGTTGGATATGCAGGACTGGGAGCCGGTGTTCACGACAGCGGCAAGACCCACAAAGAAAAGAAGATCACGAAAAAGGGACGTCGAGAACTGCGCTGGGCCATGGTGGAAGCCGCCTGGCGCGCCATCCGGATGTCGCCGTTTTGGAAAGCGGAATACGAAAAGCGACTGGACCGCATGCGCAAACCGAATCAGGCGATTGTGGTCATCGCACGGAAACTGCTGGTTGCCATCTGGCATGTGTTGAGCAAGGAAGAGACTGATATCCATGCAACTGAAGAAGAGCTGGCATACAAAATGCTGCTGCTCTCCTGGAGCTTTACTGAGGATGTCCGCATGGGTTTGACGTACAAGCAATTTGCCAAGTATGCGCTGATGAAGTTGGGTGTCGAGACTGACATCACACGATTTGAACGACGGAACATTCCGAGGAGGTTGGCACCGCGCGACGAAGTCCTGGCGCGGATGACTGAACTTGGCTTGACCGCATAACAGTTGTTTTAATCGACCAGCAAGAGGTCGTTGAACCCCGGCACGAAGCACCGGCTGTCGGGGATGGCGAAGCGTTCCCTATATAGGAAAGGAATCATCTTGAATAATCACAAGATCTGCCGTGAGAGTGAGATCTCGATCGGCAGATCTTCTTTTAAGGTCTGTGCAACGAGCTCCTAAGAGGTTTATTTGCGCACTTGACAAGTGCAGTAATCAGTACACCCGCCGACCAAAGATCAGCTGTACCCGATCTGGCCGACCCAGATCCAGGTTCTCACGCAACACCTGCTCGAAGAACTCGCGTCCGCGCACGGGACGTCGGAACACTTGCGTGCGACTGATCTCCATTTGCCAGATGGACAGTCGGTGCTGATAGCCAGCCTGGCGGTCTGCCGCGGTCAACGGCCAGGGCAGTCGCTCCACCCATTGCTCGAAGAAGGCTTGTACCTGTGCAGGTCCCAGCTGGTTGCAGATCGTCTGCAAGCGCTCCGGCTGACGGCACTGCCAGAAGCCGTTATCC
>CAZKMH010000528.1:0-3076 GCA_964553395.1 uncultured Rikenellaceae bacterium
CCTGCTTCGCGCATATTCCGACAGCATTACTATTGCATCCCGGATGGGTACCTTTTTATGCTTGACCATAAAGATACTATGAATGCTTGCCCAAAGCTATAATAATACTTTTAATCTGAAAGCGAAAGTTTTCAGATAATAATAACATTTAATTAACTAAAAATGAGAATTATATATTAAGTGAATGAGAGATGTACCGTCATTCAGTTTCCAGGCGCAGGGCGGCCATCCTGATAGCAGTAACAGCAGCTTCGTCGCCTTTATTGCCATGTTTACCCCCGGCACGGTCGAGTGCCTGCTGACGGTTATCAGTTGTCAGGACACCAAAAATAAAGGGAATATCATAATCGAGATTGAGCTGTGTAATACCCTGAGTCACTCCCTGGCAGATGTATGTGAAGTGTGGTGTTTCGCCCTGAATGACACACCCGAGACAAATTACCGCATCCGGATCATCGTGTTCCGCTATTATACGGGCGCCGAAGGTAAGCTCGAAAGTGCCGGGAACATGCCTGACAGGAATATTTTTTTCTTTAACTCCGTGTTTTTTCAGTGTATTAACTGCACCGTCGAGCAACGCATTTGTGACGTCACTGTTCCAGTCTGCCACAACGATCCCAATCCTCATTTTACCGGCATCCGGAATGCTACCCGGATCATAGGCTGACAGATTGGTGGTAGCCATATTATTTCATAAGGAGTTTTACACGAGCAATATATTTTTCTATTGAAGTACCTTCGGTGCTCTCAGGGTACTCCTTAAGTATTCTTTCGTAAATTTCAAGGGCTTTGGCATAATCACCGTTCAACTCATGGATTTCACCTGCCTTCATAAGGAATAAGGGTGTATTAAATGAATTTTCGGCATATTCGGCAGCCTCAATGTACTTTGAAACGCCTTTTTCAAGATCGCCCAGTTCAATAAAAGCATCACCTGTGGCACCAATTGCCAGGGATCCGATAACCTTGTCTTTTTTCGAATATTTATCAAGCATGTCGATTGCGTCCTGGTACTGCCCAAGGTGCAGGTAGCAGATTCCGGCACTGTACCTGGCAAGATTACCGGCATGTGTAAATTTATAATCATTTGCTATATCGAGAAATCCAAGATAGTTGCCATCACCGTTAAGTGCAAGGTTGAGTGAATCCATCTCCAGGTATCTTTCTGCCTGGTACATCTGTGACTGGGCTTCATTATTCCTGCCATTAAGGTACATCCTTCCAAGCCAGAAAATCCCGATCAGTGCAACAATAACACCCAGTATAAAAAGCAAAACCTTGTAGTTCTGTTCCAGATACTGTTCAGTCTGGGTAAGGGTTTGCTCAACATTCTTCATGCCTTGCGGATTAACGTCTTTTGTTTTTTTTGCCATAACGGTTCTAAGAATTAGCCTGAAATTTTCCACCGCAAAAGTAATTTTTTTCAATTTATTTTGAAACAATTAATTAACTTAAGTTGCCGGTTCCTGGTTGCAGGCTAATAGTTGTTTGAATATGAGACCTTTAATTAATCAGTTTCTTTGTATTTTAAAATAACCGATAAACAATAACAAATGACCAATAATCAATAGCCGGCAGCCGCTAACCGCTAGCCGGTATCCGAACCCATACTTTTCTTACCTTTGTAACATTATATTGTTACGCCTTAATACCTTAACGCCTTAACGCCTTAACGCCTTAACATGTACCTTAAGAAACTAGCGCTCACCAACTTCAAAAACTATGAGCAGGCCGAACTGGAATTCTCGCCGAAGATTAATTGTTTTGTTGGCAACAATGGAGTCGGGAAAACAAATATCCTCGACGCCGTTCATTACCTGTCACTTACTAAAAGTTTTTTTAACAATATTGACAGCATAAGTATCAGGCACGGCGAGGATTTTTTCATAATCAGCGGCACTTTTGAAAGGGGAGGAGAGGAGGATCAGATATGGTGTGCATTTCAGAGGCAGAAGCAGAAGGTGATGAAGAAGAACGGAAAAGAGTACCAGAGGATGTCGGATCATATCGGCAAATATCCTGTTGTAATGATATCGCCTGCCGATAGTGCTCTTATCTCAGAGGGAAGTGATGAAAGACGCAGGTTCCTTAACAAGATAATAAGCCAGTATAACAATGAGTACCTCGACTCCGCCCTGAAGTACAACAAGGCTCTGCAGCAGCGGAATAAACTGCTCAAAGACTTTAAATCGTCAGGGAGGTTCGAAAATGATGATCTGCTGATCTGGGATTCGCAACTTGTTAAATACGGGAGTTATGTTTATAAGGAGAGAGAAATTCTGGTGAACGAACTCATCCCGGTTTTTCAGGAAAATTATTCAATGATTTCATCAACCAGGGAAGAAGTAAAATTATCTTACCGGTCTCATCTGACGGAAGGTGATTTTGCCGAAGCACTTGCAAAATCATTAAATAAGGACCGATTCCTTGAATATACAACAATTGGCATTCATAAAGATGATCTGTTGCTCGAAATGAATGACTACCCGGTAAAATCGCTTGGTTCACAGGGACAACAGAAATCGTACCTTGTGGCACTGAAGCTGGCAAAGTTTGATTACATCAGGCGTAAATCGGGTATTTCGCCCGTATTGTTGCTTGACGATATATTCGATAAATTTGATGCAGAACGCGTTGAGCAGATAATAAGGCTGGTGGGAAACGAAAAGTTCGGTCAGATCTTTATTACCGATACCCACCAGACCAGGCTGCATGAGATCCTTTCATCGCACAACACCGATTATAAGCTGTTCAGAATCAGTGATAACACTGTGCAGGAGGTTATCAATAACGGAAAACAGGTTTATGAGGCGAAGTAAAACAATATCTCTGGCCGAAGCGGTAAAAGATTACATCAGGGAGATGAATCTGGAAGGAAAACTGAATGAGATCAGCCTGATAAATTCTTGGGAAGAGACTGTAGGCAAGGCAATTGCATCAAGGACATCAAAAATATTCATAAGAGATCATATTCTTTATGTTCATCTCACTTCATCGGTTGTAAGGAATGAGCTGCTGATGCTCAGACAGGCTCTGAAGGAAAAACTTAATGAAAAGGTGGGAGCAGAGGTAATAA
>CAZKMH010000529.1:0-3074 GCA_964553395.1 uncultured Rikenellaceae bacterium
TCACTTAATTTTCTGCTAACGTTACCAAAATCCTCCTTTGCACAGGTGATCGTAACAGTATCTTCATCAACTTCAAAATCCTGTGCCCCTGCATCGATCATTTCGAGTTCCAGGTCATCGAGGGATAAATCATCATCCTTTATAATTGTAAAAATCCCTTTACGGTCAAAAAGATAAGTAAGTGAACCGTTGGTACCCAGGTTACCTCCAAACTTATTGAATACCGACCTGACTGATGCAACCGTTCTGTTGTTGTTATCAGTAAGGCACTCTGCAAAAACCGCAATTCCATGAGGGCCATACCCTTCAAACGAAGTCTCGATATAACTTACTGCATCAGCACCAACAGCTTTTTTTATCGCCCGTTCAATATTATCTTTTGGCATATTGGCGCCCTTGGCATTCTGGATCGCAAGCCTCAGCCGGGCATTTGTATCGGGGTCGCCTCCACCTTCCTTCGCAGCAATGATTATTTCTTTTATGATCTTCGTGAAGATCTTGCCTCTCCTGGCATCAGCTGCTCCTTTCTTCCTTTTTATCGTTGACCATTTACTGTGACCTGACATAAAACATACTATTAATTAGATTGCTAAATTAAATATTTCTTTAATACATCATTCAGGTTGTATACTTTTGTGGAAGAAAATATTAGCGGTGAGTTATGAGAGGTGAGCGGTGAGCGGTGAGTACCAGGATCTCATCACTCATGACTCATAACTCATCGTCCTTAGCTTTAATTTTATTAAGGTAACAGAGGTTCAATTGAGTAAAAAAGTCTATATATAAACCTATGGTTGTCAGATGAATGTCGCTGACAGTGAGGTTGTTGTGTCAATTCTTTCGGAAAAGGGATTTACATCTGTTGCAGATATAAATGAAGCTGACCTGATCCTTATTAATACCTGCTCAATCCGGGAAAATGCTGAGCAACGGATCTGGAACAGATTAAAAGCGATTAAGCACCTGAAAAAGAAAAACAAGAGTCTGGTTGTGGGACTGATAGGTTGCATGGCCGAAAGACTTAAAGAACAAATACTTGAGACTGAGAACCTCGTTGATATCGTTGCCGGCCCGGATGCTTACCGCGAGCTTCCCCTCCTGGTTGCGGAGGCTGATTCCGGTCATAAAGCCGTGAATGTACTCCTGTCGCGTGAAGAGACATATTCGGATATTTCTCCTGTCAGGATGGCATCCGACGGAGTCTCGGCATTTGTATCAATAATGAGAGGCTGTAACAATATGTGTGCCTATTGTGTAGTGCCATATGTCAGGGGGCCCGAAAGAAGCCGTGATCAGGATTCAATCTTAAGAGAAGTGAAGGAACTTTATGACAAAGGATACAGGGAGGTTACCTTGCTTGGACAGAATGTCGATTCCTACAACTGGATTTCAAACGGTTCTTCAACGGGATTCCCTGCGCTTATTGAAAAAGTTGCACTCGCGCATCCATCGATGCGGATCAGATTTTCAACCTCACATCCCAAGGATATTTCCGATTATCTGCTGAAAACGATGTCACGGTATACCAACATTTGCAAACACATTCATCTTCCGGCACAGAGCGGCAGCAGCCGGATACTGAAACTTATGAACCGGGAATATACAAGGGAGGGATACATAGCCAGGATTGAAGCAATCCGGGAGAATCTGCCTGATTGTGCTATTTCAACAGATATGATAACCGGGTTTTGCACCGAAACGGATGAAGATCATAAGGAATCACTCTCACTCATGGAATGGTCACAATTTGATTTTGCATATATGTTCAAATACAGTGAAAGGCCCGGCACCAGTGCTGCCAGGAAGCTCAAAGATGATGTTCCGGAAGATGTTAAAACTTCCCGCCTGAACGAAATAATCGCACTTCAGAACAAACTTTCGGCAAAATCCAAAAAAAGTGATCTTGGCAAAGTTTTTGAGGTACTGATTGAAGGATTCTCCAAAAGGTCGGATGATTATTTAACCGGACGTACATCACAAAACAAGGTGGTTGTCTTTCCGAGGGAGAACAATAAGAAGGGAAATTACGTTAATGTTCAGATAGAAAAATGCACTTCAGCAACACTTATCGGGAAGATCATTTAACATATAAAAATTGTATTTATCCACGTTTCAGTATAAATTGCAGTATTAATAAATAATTGGAAAAATGTATTTGCGTGTTATTCTTATATTCCTCTCGGCCATAATTGCTTTCAGCCCTGCTACGGCACAGAAAGCAAAGAAAAAGGTTACAATCTCAGGCATTGTGACTGATGTCAGCAAGAATCCTGTATCAGGGGCGATGATCCTTATCGATAATGAATATACCAATATTGTTACAAACAATAAGGGATTCTATAAGGTTAAAGTTAAACCTGTGGCACAGGTGATAACGGCCTTTACTTTCAACCAGGGAAGAGGTGAGGCATTGATTGACGGAAGGACAACCTTTAATATTGCTCTTGACCGGGCTTCCGGCACTCCTCCTCAAAGTGTCATGAATGAGAAAGCACCTGGAGACGAAGTAAATATTGGTTACGGAACCATTGATAAAAAGAATCTTACAACACCTGTCAGCAGCTTACAGGTTCAGAACTCCAGATTCGCGTCATACACAAGTATTTATGAGCTTATGAAGGGAACTCTTCCGGGAGTTCAGGTGTCCGGCACGAAAGTTACTATTCAGGGAGCTTCATCTTTCACCCTCCCTACAGATCCATTATTTATTGTCGATGGAATGGAGGTCAGCACAATAGATGATATCAGTCCGACCCAGGTGGAATCCATTGAGGTCCTTAAAGGTGCCTCTGCTTCCATTTATGGATCCAGAGGTGCAAACGGGGTTATCCTTATAAAGCTGATCGGGGCTCCCAAAATGCGAAAATAGAGATCAATCCCTTTTCTCCTCTTTCTTAATTTCGATCTTCAGCTCACCAAGCTGTTTTTCCGTAATAGGCGCAGGGGTATCAAGCATCATATCCCTGCCGGAATTATTTTTTGGGAAAGCAATAAAATCACGGATCGAATCCTGACCGCCGAACATGGCAACCCATCTGTCGAATCCGAAAGCAATCCCTCCATGAGGAGGAGCT
>CAZKMH010000530.1:0-3066 GCA_964553395.1 uncultured Rikenellaceae bacterium
TTTGTTATGCTTTTATATTGCATTTATGTGAGAAGATTCACATATAAAAATAATTCCTGAATATAATAAAATCAATGAAAAATGATTTAATTTTATCGGTAAACTTAGGAGATAGATATAAAATGCTAAAATACAGCCATATACATAATTGTATTTTATTTAGAAAAAAATAATTAACTTGCGGTACAAACAGGGTTAATAAAATTTATTGTGAAACAAATCACAAAATACGTTATTAAAAACAACCTGAAAAGAATATTTCTTTACCGTGCATGTCTTGTGAGACTGAAACTTATGGGAGTTGAAAGGGTTTTTTCCTATACTCTTGCAAATGAAACAGGTGTTACTCCTGAGCAGGTAAGGAAAGATTTCTCCGAATTCGGCATTAAGGGTAATAAACGAGGCGGATACGAAATAAATGACCTCCTGGAAAAGATGGAAAAAATCTTCCATAAGAATCAGGATCATAATATAGTCCTGATAGGAATGGGAAATATGGGACTCGCCTTATCCAAGTACAGCAGGTTTGTTCAGCGTAATATGAATATAGTTGCCACTTTTGATATCGATCCTTTCAAGCAGAAACAAAGATCCGTTATCCCCGTCTATTCAATGAACAGGCTTAAAGAGATCATCGACAGGTTTAAAGTAAATGTGGCGATCCTTGCTGTGCCTGAAATATCTGCACAGGAGGTAACAAACGAGTTGGTACGGCATGGAATTAAAGGGATAGTGAACTTTGCACCCGTGCTTCTCAAGGTGCCCCCCGATGTGGTTTTAAACAATGTGAATCTGTGCGATGAGCTTGAAAGTGTCATCTATTATGTTCACAAACAGTTGAAAGTTGACGGAACTAAAAATCTGGAGCTATTATACAAGGATATGAAATACTGATAAAGGGATTGGTCCAGGGTGTCGGATTCCGGCCTTTTGTCTGCAGAATGGCTGCAAAACACGGGCTATCCGGCGAAGTGGATAACAGAACCGACGGAGTTTATGTGATCGTTCAGGGAGATCTCAGGACAATCGACAGATTCAGCAACGATATCCTTCAGAATGCACCTCCCGCCTCACAGATAAAATCAATAGAAATTAATCCGGCGCAACTGACAGGTTTCGATGGCTTCAGGATCACCGCGAGTAAGAATATTGTTGACCGGGTGACTGAGGTAAGCCCGGATATCGCTGTATGTCAGGAATGCCTTGCCGATCTTGAGAGCGACCAGGAACGGATAGGTTATCCTTTTATTAACTGCACAAACTGCGGTCCCAGGTTCACGATTATTGAAGAATTGCCTTACGACCGGCCAAATACCACAATGAAAAGCTTCAGTATGTGCGATAACTGCAGATTGGAATACAATGATATACTTGACCGGCGCTTTCATGCACAGCCAATTGCCTGCAACTCGTGCGGACCAGTGTATAACTATAGAGATCCTGAAAAAAGTCTGGATAATATAAATAAAATTATTGAAGAGGTTTCCGTTCAGATATCTTCGGGGAAGTCAGTTGTGATCAAGGGTCTCGGTGGCTATCACCTGATATGTGATGCACTTAATAATGATGCCGTAACAGATCTCAGACGAAGAAAACAGAGAGATTCAAAGCCATTTGCAGTTATGTTCAGGGATCTGGCAGCAATACAAAAATATTGTTTTGTTGATGATGCAGAGGAGAAGGAACTTACGTCCTGGATAAGGCCGATAGTTATACTGAAGCAGAAGGAATCTCTGCCACCGGCTGTCAGTAACGGACTTGGAACAACCGGTGCAATGCTGCCTTATATGCCGATACACTACAGGCTGTTTGCAAAACTTAAAACTGAGGCTGTCGTATTTACAAGCGGAAACATTTCCGATGAGCCGGTGATCACCGATGACGGCACGGCTGAGAAAAAGTTGATGCCTGTCGCTGATTCTCTTATTACCTATAACAGACAAATCCTGAACCGGGTAGATGACTCAGTGGTCAGATTAATAGATAATAAGATCTCCCTGATCCGTCGCTCAAGAGGTTTTGTTCCACGTCCGGTGGATCTCAGATGCAACGCTGAAGGTATCCTTGCTCTGGGATCCGAACAGAAAAACAGTTTTTGTCTGGGCAAAGGAAATCAGGCGATAATGAGCCAGTATATAGGTGATCTTAAAAATTATGCCACATACGATTTCTTCGTCGAATCCCTGGACCGGTTTAAGCGTCTTTTCAGGTTTAAGCCTGAGCTTATAGCCTGCGATTTACATCCTGATTATTTGTCGACATATTATGCTGAAATTCTTGAGAAAGAGCAGAATATACCCCTTTTCAAAATACAGCATCATCATGCCCATATTGCATCCTGTATGGCTGAACATGGGATTGACGAAGAGGTAATCGGAGTCAGTTTCGATGGGTCCGGACTTGGCTCCGATAATAAAATATGGGGAGGTGAGTTCCTGATTGCTGATCTGAAATCCTTCCGACGATACACTCATTTCGACTATATCCCGTTGCCGGGAGGTGACAGGGCAATTGATGAACCATGGAGAATTGCGTACTCCTATATATATAAGTACTTTGGTGATAGTTCCGGTTTTGATGCCATTCCTTCTTTTAAGATGATCCATAAGAATAAATTGTCGGCTGTCAGAGAGGCACTTGACAAAAATATAAACACCCCGCTCTCTTCCGGAGCCGGACGCCTGTTTGATGCCGTGGCTGCAATCCTCGGACTCTGCAATAAGGCTACATTTGATTCAGAAGCTCCGATGAGACTCGAATCGGCAATAAATGACGATACGGATGATTATTATCCATTCAGGGCGGGCAAACCTGTTCTGTTTGCGGAAACCCTGAAGGCGATTCTGGAAGACTTGCCAGGTCAGACAAAATCAATCATCTCAGCAAAATTTCACAATACGGTTGGCAGGGTGATTCTTGATGTTTGCAGACAGATCAGGAATGAAACATCCATTAAGAAAGTGATACTGTCCGGTGGAGTGTTTCAGAATAAATATCTGCTGGAAAAAACTTTACATCTGTTATCCATCGACAAATTTGAAGTACTGACAAACCACCAGGTACCGG
>CAZKMH010000531.1:0-3050 GCA_964553395.1 uncultured Rikenellaceae bacterium
CAGGCAGAAAATGCTTTCAGAGATGGCGTCAGAAAAATGTGATACAATCAGGCTAAACACACTGTCCGAATCAATAGGTATTGTCCATGCAAATCTTAAAAAAGTAACTTATAAGTATTATCTGGATATAAAAAATATCTGCGATCAGCAACAACAGGAAAAGCTCGAACAATTATTCGGTGGAATGTTTGCAAGCGACGGCCGGATGGGACAATATGGAAAAGGTGGCCAGCAAGGCAGACGTCGCGGCAGACAAAATAATAGTTAACAATTTTTTAAACTTTAAAATTTTTATGGAAATGAAAACAAAACTTTTAATTACAGGATTAGCTTTCTTAGCTTTAACAACATTAGCAAATGCCCAGAACAAAACAACCGGGCAGGGTCAGCAAACTACACCACCAATAACAAGGGGAACTTATGTTGATGCAAATAATGACGGTATTTGTGATAACTTCGAAACCACAGCATCATACAACAGAAATGGCCGAAGAATGGCAAACGCCTCAGCAACTGGAAACAGAAGAGGTATGGCAGCAGGGCAAGGCCGGGGAATTGCACGTGGCAAGGGACGTGGCATGGGTCCCGGGCAAGGCCGCGGACCTGGGCAGGGTGGCAGAAACTTTGTTGATGCCGATAAAAACGGAATATGCGACTTCCGTGAAACACCTGCAATAAAGTAGGATCCTTTAAAGTATAATTATGTCATATCAAAAAAGGGGCAGTTTCATGACTGCCCCTTTTTAAATTACCTGCTATGAACAATTATTTTCTGCCAGCACCTGTGCTTCTTGAGACTTTTGCGGCTTGGCGCTGCGGAGTAGCTGTACGTGCCCCTCTGTTCTGTGTGGCAGTTTTTTCCTGCTCCCTGTAAACATTACCTTCCTTTACAGCTTCTTGATTTTTCATCTCCTTCTGTTGTTTCTTCAGAGCTTTTCTTTCTTCATTCCTGGCCTGCTTCTGTGCCATCGTCATCTGACCCTGATTCTTGTACTGTGACTGATCCTGTATCCGTGTTTGGGTCTGAGCCATGGTTCCGGACTGAGCCTTAGTTGCGGTTTGCGTTTGATCCTGGGTTCGTGTTTGAGTTTGAGTCCTGGTCCCCGCCTGAGTCCGGGTTTGAGTCTGTGCACCGGCCCTGGTTTGAGTTTGAGTTCCGCTCTGTGCCTTCTCCCTGGTCTGTGTACCGGCTTGTGTAGCCTGCTGTGCTGTAATGGCTGCACTTATGAAAAGTGCCGTAACTGCCATAATAATCTGTTTCTTCATAATCTTCATTTTTTTGTTTAATAATTAGTAAAAAAAATCTACAATAGGTGAATAAATACTGATTTTAAAAAATCCTGTAATAAACATTCAGAAAAAAGGTAAAACCTTTCGGGCTTTGAATACTGGTATCAGAGTATGCAGGAAGGATATACCCCGGTTCTGCTTCAACTGTTAATTTGCCTGAATTGAATGCAACAGGCATTCCGAGATCAACCTCCATAAGACTAAAAAATGTCGAGGTTGTTGCTGAGGAATGTTGTCCTGAAGACTTTGGGGATCGGAATGGAGGTGATACTCCTATTGAAGTCCCATCCGCAGTAGTGGTTTTAGTAAGAGTTCCAAATAACAGGTTTGCATAAGGATCGAATGAGAAGTAAGCATTGTTTTTCATAAATTTAGGAGTCTCAAAATATCTTGAGTTCTTAATCTGAAAATAGGCGTTGCTTGCTTCAGAAAAGATCCCGCCAACTGAAAGATTTGTATAAAGGATCTTCCAGTCAAAACCCAGTGCCAGGTTTCCATAAAAGAAATTATTGAATAAAGTATCTGTAAGCTCGTTGTTAACCTGATACCTTGAAACGCTGAGTGATATATCAAACCATGAATTAAAATCATGGTTATAACTCAGGGAAAAAGTTGAAAAAGCAAGGAGAGGATCAAAAGCAGTAAGATGATTAAGAGAGACAGAAGCAAACAACTCATTTTTGTATCCATAGGTTATGGATCCGGAGTAAACAGGCTTATCCTGCGAGATATTTGAACCCATATAAATCATATTATTGCTGTACCCGATACCTGTATAAAGTGAATGAAGAGGCTCATTTTTTGGGGGTGAAGTAACATCTGATTTTCGGGTAACCACTGCAGAATTCTCCTGTGCTGAAGCATTTAAAGGTGGTATCTCCAGGATAATGGCTGCCGCCAGTAAACGAGCATATAATCTGATATGATTCATGATATTTATTAATGTATAGTATAATTCAGTTCAAAGGCAGCAGATACCCAATGGAAAATGAAAAAAATGAACTCACCGGATATGTAAAAATTTTATCCTGTGCCATGGGAAAATTCACTGAATAGCCAAATTCGATGTCAAAATTTCCGGCATACACAGATACCGGTATATATACCTGGGTATTTAACAGTCCATACTTCTTTGTTACAGAAGAAGGCGAATCCAGCGGATCAATTATACTGCTTCCGTTCTCATATTCAATAGTTTCAGATCCAATGAAGAGAGATAGTTCAGGAGCTAAAAAAAATTTCCCAAATCCTCCAAACCTGACCAGAGTAATATTCGAAAAAATGCTGGGTGTCAGGTTCATTCCAATTTCCTTCCCGAATAACAGATTGAACGAAAGACGACCCCCGATAAAATTATTCCTTAATAATAGTCCTGCTCCCAGGTTGTTATTAAAAACAATTTCAGTGGCTGAGTCGGCAGTATTAAAGAAAAACCTGCTATATGAAGCCCTGAAACTCAAATTCTTTTTCTTATTTAATGGCTTTCTTATCCCCGCCGTGACAAGTGTGGAATTATAGCCCGGATCGAGATCACTGTACCATGAGCCCGATGCACCGAAATATAACCCACCGGAATGGAACATGTAAAGATTCCCATTTAGTGAATACATATTGTCTCCCAATTCCCTTCCTGCATAAAATGTTTTGCTGTCGCAGTTGATTCCGCTATATATATAACTGCTGGCTGAGGGTTGATCGAATAAGTGGTTTAATGCTTTGTCATTCCCGAACACATCTAAAAGTAAGGAGTCAATCCTGTC
>CAZKMH010000532.1:0-327 GCA_964553395.1 uncultured Rikenellaceae bacterium
TCGAATATGAATTTTTTCGTCGACACTAATGAAAACTAATGTTAAAAAATAATGAATAAGATGACAGGCAAAGGAAAATCAGGATTAAGAATCATACCAGTAATCTGTTTTATCGTTTTTCCTGTTTTAGTGGCCGCCTGTGATAATACACAGGGAATGATGCAAGGAGAAGGAATTGGAAGGTCAATGGATATGGGGAATTGGAACTGGATACAAATTCTGATTAGCTTAGGTATTGGTTTTCTTCTGGGTTATTTTGTTGCCAGGAGGAAGAGGTGATAGGGTTAATAAGATAAAATGATTGTCATTAGTGTCTGCGATTAATGA
>CAZKMH010000532.1:337-3048 GCA_964553395.1 uncultured Rikenellaceae bacterium
ATGACAGTTTATCCATTTTCTAAGCCCGATGACGATGTTTTCCTGATAGCCCTCAATATTGAACAGGAACACTAATGTTCCACTTTTTATCATTCCATCCAAAAAGTGAAATTAGTCTGAGCTACTAAAATGAAACCACATAAACAACTTCAGCCAACGATATTTGCCATTTTTGGAGGATCAGGAGATCTGACGTGGAGAAAACTGGTACCATCTCTTATAATCATTCTGAATCTCAAACAAAGTAAATTTTTAAAAAATATAGTGATGGCAAAACATTCTTTATTTTTATTTTTCTGCATTCTGGTTGGAAGTGTTTCGATCAATGCCAGAGAAATACACGTTTCGGTTAAAGGGAGTGATGTAAATGATGGTACTGCTTCAAAGCCATACAAAACAATAAGTCGGGCAGCCCAGGTTGTTATGCCTGGCGATGTGATCACAGTACATGCAGGTGTATATCGCGAACAGATTACGCCTGCTCGAGGCGGAAACTCAGATAAAGAAAGAATTGTATATCATGCGGCTAAGGGTGAAAAGGTTGAGATAAAAGGATCTGAAATCATTAAAGACTGGCAAAAGCTGGGCAATGATACCTGGGTAGTTAAAATTCCAATTACCTTTTTCGGAAAATTCAATCCCTACAGCGATTTAATCCGCGGCGACTGGTTTTATCCTACTCCCAAAGAGCGCATTTACCACACGGGAGCCGTTTATCTGAATGGGGATTGGCTGATGGAAGCACAAAAAAAAGAAGAGGTAATGGGATCAGCTGACGGAAAAAATCCCCTTTGGTGGACAGAAACCGATTCAACCACAACTACAATATGGGCACAATTCACAAATGCAGATCCCAATATAGAAACAGTTGAAATCAATGTCCGTCAGACTATTTTCTATCCCGACAA
This sequence comes from uncultured Rikenellaceae bacterium, assembly GCA_964553395.1. Lineage (GTDB taxonomy): Bacteria > Bacteroidota > Bacteroidia > Bacteroidales > VadinHA17 > LD21. The sequence goes on from CAZKMH010000532.1 coordinate 1,246, forward strand.
ACCATTCATCAATTACATTACGGTTTCCGGGTTTATTTTGCAACACGCTGCTACTAATTGGGCTCCACCAACAGCAGAACAGATGGGGCTTATAGGAACTCATTGGAGCCGTGGTTGGATTATCGAAAACAATACCATACAGTATTCGAAGTGCGTGGGCGTTGCATTAGGTAAATATGGTGATCAATTCGACAATAAAGATACCGAATCGGCTGAAGGCTATGTGGGTACGATTAACCGGGCACTGGCATTCGGTTGGAATAAAGGAACAATAGGCGGTCATCTCGTTCGCAACAATACCATTGCTTATTGTGAGCAAACAGGTATTGTGGGAAGTATGGGCTGCGCTTTCAGTACCATTACCGGAAATACCATTCACGATATTCATGTCAGGCGATTATTTTCAGGTGCTGAAATGGCGGGTATAAAGCTTCATGGTGCCGTAGATGTAATGATTGAAAAGAACCATATTTATGCCGTAAATATGGGTATATGGCTCGACTGGATGGCACAGGGGGCACAGGTAAACAACAATTTGATGCACGATAATTTACTTGACATATTCCTTGAAGTAAATCACGGTCCTGTGTTGGTAAGCAACAATATCCTGCTTTCCACAGCTTGTCTGCTAATGAATTCCAGTGGTGCCGCATTTGTACATAACCTTTTTGGTGGCAAAATAGATGTGATTTCATATGATTCACGCCTTACCCCATACCACAAACCTCACTCAACTTATGTTGAAAATCTTCACGATAATCCCGGGGGTGATGTCCGGTTTATTAATAACCTCTTTGTAAACCATGGTGATGCAAGCCAATACAGTCAAGCGCTTTTACCGGTTATCTTTGAGGGAAACGTTTTTACCAAAGGAAGTATAAGACCGATTCCCGATACCGGGGAGAAGAAATTCGGCGAATTGAGTGAAGCTGGAAAAGAGAAGTTTAATCGTTCCACCCCGGTGAATGCAGTAGAACGAAATTCACTTGTTGAGCATGACTTTGACACTGAAATCAAACTGATAATCGGGAAGATCGATATTTATCTGGAACTTAACGTTGATAAGAATTGGGTTACAGGGGAAAAACGAAATATAGTAACTGCCGGTTTATTGGGAAAAGCCATCATCCCTGACCTCCCGTTCGAAAATGCCGATGGTTCACCTATTAAGATTGGCAATGATTATTTTGGCAGGATGCGGAATATAGCCAATCCTTCACCCGGTCCCTTCGAAATAACTAAAAGTGGGAGGCAGAAACTAAAGGTTTGGTAAGAATATCGGAATAGTTATTCACATTTATGCAAATGAAATTTTGAAAAAATAAATGGCTTTACAGGAGAACCCAAACGCAAATACAATGAATTTCGTAAATGGAACAAAGACATATTTTAAGAAAGAAGAGATCCAAATGAATTTTCAATCCTTCCAATGAACAATTTGGGCTGTAATTCCTTAAATAATAGAAACACACTGATCATGGCAGAATTAAAAACAAAACAAAACAATGCAGACGTTACTGAATTTATCAACTCGTTTGCCGATACGGAGCAAAAACGTAAAGACAGTTTTGAGTTAATAAAACTGATGCAGGATTTTACAGGGTTTGAACCCAGAATGTGGGGGCCATCCATTATAGGATTTGGCAGCTATCATTACAAATCCGAGAGAAGTCGTCAGGAAGGAGATTGGCCATTAGTGGGGTTCTCACCACGAAAGGCAGCTATTTCACTGTATGTATACACAGGAGCTAAAGAGCATGAATATCTATTGGAAGGTTTAGGAAAATATAAAATGGGAAAAGC
>CAZKMH010000533.1:0-3042 GCA_964553395.1 uncultured Rikenellaceae bacterium
TTCCATTGTAGGTCAGGTCAAATCTCTCGGGCAGGTTATAGTCAACCTGAATAGTACCCAGCTGCCATTTTCTGCCGATGGCATCTCTTACCATAAAATCGAGCTTTGGGCCATAAAATGCAGCTTCACCAGGGACAACCGTTGCAATAAGATTTTTCTCGGCTGCTGCAGTAATGATCTCCTGCTCAGCTTTTGCCCAGTTCTCATCAGTACCAATATATTTTTCCTTGTCATTCGGGTCCCTTAAAGAGATCTGGGCGCTGAAATCGTTTAAATTCAGTACCCTGAAGACATACAGAACCAGATCAATTATACTCTTGAATTCTTCCCTGAGCTGGTCGGGTCTGCAGAAATGATGCGCATCATCCTGAGTAAAGCTCCTTACCCTTGTCAGTCCATGAAGTTCACCGCTTTGCTCGTATCTGTATACTGTTCCGAATTCAGCCAGCCTCAACGGTAGCTCCTTATAGGAATGTGGAGTGGCATTGTAAATTTCACAATGATGCGGGCAGTTCATTGGTTTAAGCATGAACTGTTCCCCCTCCTCCGGTGTGGAAATCGGTTTGAACGAACTTGTACTGTATTTCTCAAAATGGCCTGATAGCTTGTATAGATTTACATTCCCAATGTGCGGGGTGGTTACTATCTTATAACCTCTTTTCCTGAGCACGGATGTCAGGAAGTTAATCAGATTCTGTCTGACGTCGGAACCCTTCGGAAGCCAGAGCGGTAAACCCATCCCGACCTTTGGTGAGAACGTAAAAAGCTCCAGTTCCCTTCCAATGCGGCGGTGATCCCTTCTTTTTGCTTCTTCGAGAAATACCAGGTATTCATCGAGCATTTTCTGTTTGGGGAAAGTTATACCGTAGATCCTTGTGAGCATTTTGCGTTTTTCATCCCCTCTCCAGTAAGCACCTGCAACACTTGTCAGCTTAATGGCTTTAACAGGTCCGGTTGACGGAAGGTGAGGTCCGCGGCAAAGATCGGTAAAGTAGCCGTTCGTATACAAGGAAATGGTGCCGTCCTCAAGATCGTTTATAAGCTCGGTCTTGTACTCATCACCCTTTTTTGTGAAGATCCCGGTTGCCTCTTTTTTACTCACTTCCCTTCTTATGAATGCCTGATTCAAGGAAGCAAGCTCTTTCATCTTGTTTTCGATTGCCTGGAGATCGGCTTCATTTATAACTTTCCCGTCACCGGGATCCACATCATAGTAAAATCCGTTTTCAATAGCCGGCCCAATACCGAATTTGGTACCGGGATACAACAATTCAATCGCCTCGGCCATGAGATGGGCAGATGAGTGCCAGAAAGCATGCTTTGCAGGCACATCGTCCCACTTGTGAAGTTTCAGAGTTGCATCTGTATCGATTGGCCTGGTAAGGTCCCTCACCTCCCCGTTTACTGTAACTGCGTACACCTCTTTTGCAAGCCCCGGACTTATCTGTTCAGCAATCTCAAGACTTGTTATCCCTTTGTTATATTCTTTTGCAGTTCCGTCGGGAAAAGTTATTTTGATCATTTTTACTGCTCTTTTAAATGGTTGGCAAAGATAAATAAATATTTTTGATTATCTGATCTCAGTTCCGACCTCATAAGCTGGATTGAATCTGGCTGTAAAAAAACGCTGAAAGCCGCATATAACTACACAGATTTCTGGAAGTTAATGTATATTTGAAAGATGGCACACATTTTGATTTTATTGAAACAGACGCTAATACTTACAATTATGAAAAAGATAGTTAATCTTACGCTGGTACTGACCCTTATCCTGTTTTCCTGCGAGAGATCGCCGGAAGCTCAGTTTTTTACCAATACAGTAGATCCTGAGGTAGGGCAGGAGGTCTTTTTCACCAATGAATCACATAATGCTGTTGAGTTTGAATGGGATTTTGGTGATGGATTTATCTCGAACGAGGCGAATCCGGTACATATATTTACAGGAACAGGAACATTCGATGTTATCCTGACAGTATACTCAGGATCCGGTGTTACTGACCAGGCCTCAATTACCATTGAAGTTAAGATACCAACGCTTCTGGAAATAGAGGTCGTTGAATATATTAGTGAACTTGGTGTGCCAGACGTCAGTGTAAGGTTATATCCAACACTTCCTGACTGGGAAGACGAAACGAATATGACATCAGAAGGCTATACTGATGATGATGGCTTTATAGTATTCTCGCATCTGGACCCTTATGTCTATTATGTTGATGCATGGGCAGAAAACTACAATAATTATACTTTGAAAGAAGAAGATGTTGGATTCATACGGACTTCTGAGGTCATACCACACAGGATCAACAGGTTTATTGCATGGGTCGATTACATTGAGCCGGGTAAAGGTGCAACAGCGCATGACAGAACAATAGTAATTAAGAAACTGGAAAGGAAGTCAGCCGATAAGATACTGGATGCTAAAGGTTCAGGCATAACTGACTGGAAACAGTTGTACGAACATAGTATTAAACTGAAATAAACGATTGGTACATAAATGATGGTTTGATAGCAGGGGCGTTGCATATGACGCCCCTGCATATTTTTATTTCCCCGGAAACGCAATTACTCCCTCATACCTGGTGTAACCCCTCGCAGTTCTGACCGACATCTGAGGTTTGCTGTTACCCTTCATGGTAGCACATCCGGTCTCACCAATCCTGTTGATGGCAACGAACTTTTCACTCGGGAAAAAGTCAGGATTTACCTTCCTGTACCTGTCGACGATCATTTGCAATGCATCTTCACAAGCCTGCTGGGGGGATCGTCCATCCTTCATCCTGAGTACTATAAAATAGGATGCCAGTGATTTGATAACATCCTCACCGCGGCCTGTGGCTCCGGCGGCTCCTACTTCATTGTCAACATAAAGACCGGCCCCGATAATTGGCGAATCACCTACTCTGCCGTTCAGCTTGAAACTGAGACCGCTTGTTGTTGTGCACCCGGCTATATCACCGTTTGCATCAATTGCAAGTACGTTTGTGGTACCGTAGTGATGCTCTATTTCAGGAAGATCATTCAGCCACGACTCCGGTTTCATTT
>CAZKMH010000534.1:0-1373 GCA_964553395.1 uncultured Rikenellaceae bacterium
GGTCCCATGAAAGCTAAGATGGTGAAGATCGGCATCCGGAGCGTCGAGTCCGCCATGGACGATTTCGTCAAGACGGCCGAGGCGATCAAGAGGGGAGAAAAGGTGAAGAAAGAAAGCGGGGTCTACTTCACCAGCCTCGAGGCTTTCCGGAAGGCGCTGACGCCTCAGCGGCTGGGTCTGCTGCGCCTGATCCGGGTATCGGCGCCTGCATCGCTCCACGAACTGGCGCGATTGGCGCATCGGAACATCAAAAACGTCTCCGACGATGTGCGATATCTCGCCCAAGTGGGATTGGTCGACCTGCGGGAGGCCGAAAAGAAGGTTTCGGCGCGGGTCAGCTACGACAAGATCCTTCTGGAGATCGCGGTTTGAGAGGAGGAGTATAGAGAAAGCAGCAGTCAGGATTCCTGCTTGAACGCCCTTCGGAATTGAATGATCCTATAAACGGCAGTTGAACTCGACTGTTGACCTGAAAGCAATGCATAATCGCGATATTCCACGGCATGGAGGACTCACCCGATGGGTGAACGGGATTTGGCCCTGCAAAAGCGTGAAGTGCGCGGGGCGGACCCGATGCTGGTGGACACCTTCGGCGGACGACTTCATGTGGAGTGGGATACCGATTCCAGCGCAACACCCATCGGACAGTTGGCGTTCTTCGCCGAGTTTCTCAAGAACGCCAGCGTGTTCGACGACTGGGTCGGTGACTGAAGCAGTCGAAGTATGTCCGGCGGTTGCTGGTTCGCCAGTTTCAGCGACACGACTGGGGCGATGCGGGTCAGGGATGGGAAGCCGTGGAAGATGAGATCAAACTTGCCGGCTGGGAGAGGACCCGCCGCGTCGTCATCCTGCGCCGTCCCGTAAAAGAGGATCTGGCACTTGCGAGAAAGAAGGGCAAGCAGGTCGAGATGCTCTTCCCAGACGATGCCGGCACGGTGTGCTACGAGTATGCGGTTCTGGTGGCTGGCTGTCCCGTGGATACGGCGACGATCGCGCAATTGTACCGGGACCGCGCCGACGCGGAGAACGGATTCGACGAACTGAAGAACCAGTGGGGCTGGGGCGGATACACGACGAGGAACATCGCCCGCTGCCAGTTGACGGCGCGGATGGTGGCGCTGGTCTACAACTGGTGGAGCTGGTACAACCGCATGGCGCGACCGGGTGCTCGCCTGGAAGCGGTGACGAGTCGTCCGCCGCTGCTGGCGGCAATCGGCCGGATGGTTCGGCATAGCGGTCAGAACCAGCTGTATCTGACGCCGATGAACGCCGCCGGACGCGTGATCGCCGCCATGATCAGTACGATCCGTGCGGGTTTGCGGCATGTGAAGCATATTGCGGAGCAGTTGCCCTCCAGAGATCGATGGGAACTT
>CAZKMH010000534.1:1473-3034 GCA_964553395.1 uncultured Rikenellaceae bacterium
CTGGTTCGCTACATCGCCAAACGGATTCTGGCTGTGGCTAAGACCGTCAGACGAAATCAGCCGGCATTACCCGCCACGGCGGCGGGGTAACTGCCGTTTTTAGGATGACATACTGTGATTGGCTTTAGGGGAAGGAGGTTCATATGAAGAGACTGGAAGGATATGTAACAGTGGTTACCGGTGGCGCCAGGGGCATCGGCAAAGCCATTTGTGAGCTTTTTGCCTCGCACGGCGCAAAAACCGCAGTCACGGACATACTGGATGGGGAAGGCCGGAATCTGGTCCGGGAGATCAAGGACAAAGGAGGGCAGGCGGAATTCTTTCATCTGGATACGAGCGACGAAAGGGAGGTAAAAGAGGTTCTGGCTCAGGTCAACGAGAAATTCGGAGGCATCCAGGTCCTTGTCAACAATGCTGGGATATCGGGTCCCAACAAGCCGACCCATGAAATAGAGCTGGAAGAATGGCAGAAATTGATCGATATCAACGTAAACGGTGTCTTTCTTTGCACCAAACACGTCATCCCCTACTTGAAGCAGGGAAAAGGTGGGAGCATCATCAATATTTCATCCATCTACGGAATTATCAGCGCACCGGATCTTCCGGCCTATCATGCATCGAAAGGGGCGGTGCGCCTAATGACCAAGACCGACGCCCTCCTTTACGCAGCGGATAATATCAGGGTGAACTCCATTCACCCCGGTTACATATGGACGCCCCTGGTGGAGAATCTCGCCAAGGAGTCTCAGGAGGGAGTGGACGAATTTCGAAAAAACCTGGATGCGCTTCATCCGATCGGGCATGTCGGCGAACCCATGGATATTGCTTACGGAGCCTTGTATCTGGCCTCTCCCGAGTCCAAGTTCGTGACCGGGAGTGAACTGGTTATTGACGGCGGGTATACGGCACGATAGCACGTATCCATTTACAAAAAGGGCGTAAATTAAGGAAAACGCGAGTGAATCTTATCCCAAAATCTACGGAAGCCTACGGAAAATTCCCTAAATCTACGGAAAGTGTTATTTTGGCACGGTTGTAACTATACGATAAACAAAAGGATTGGAGTGCCTTATAAGGGGCACGAATGCTTGAGGGGGTGGTGGGGAAACCCGTGCGGGTTCAAATCCCGCCTTCGGCACCATGGCAAAACCTAAAGGGACTTCGGCTTTTCGCCGAAGTCCCTTTTTTCTTAAAAACGGCCCGAGTGGCTGAAAAGTGGCTCACAGGATTCGTATGTGGTCAATCGATGCAAGGAAAGGGGGAGACGGCCCGAACGACCGGCGATAAAAGAATTTATTGATATAAAAATGAAGTTGGTTCACAATGTTTAGATGTTCTCTAATTCTAGAGTTCATGTGGCCCTGGTCCTTGGTTTTGGGTCGGCTGTTGGGGTCCGGATTTTGACTGGTTCGTGCCGGGAGATTTTAATAAACCAACGACATGCAGAATTGGCTCTCTCCTTGAGGGGCGGCATGGCGAGACGGGGCAAGGGGTGTTGTCTTCTCCTCGGAACTTGGCCCGTCCCGGTTCATCACGGACCATTTCCCCGTTTCGCAGTCGG
>CAZKMH010000535.1:0-3025 GCA_964553395.1 uncultured Rikenellaceae bacterium
CCGAGCGGGCACGCTTTTTACCCGCGAGCAACAGAAAAAGCGTGAACGCGAAGGAGCCGTCAGCTTCAAGCGCTTGTTGGGCGGCATTTTACAGAGCATCTTTCTTATCAGGTTCGACATCTCGAACTTTTGCCATTGCCCGCTCAAATTTCCCACGGCGGCCGCGCTTTGCACGCTCTCCCAGGTAATCGCTAGTCATCAACGCCGACATCTTTTCCGCCAGCGCGGTCGCAATGAATTGATTGATAGAAATCTCCTCTTGCTTCGCGAGATCCCTAACCTGTCGATGCAGTGACTGCGAAAGCCGAAGACTGATAGTGCTCATAATATTTCTCCTATCCTTATTAGAAACTCGTGCGGGGTTACCACCTTGATGCCAAATTTTTCTGCGCCCGTAAAATCACGGCGGTTGTAGGTCACTATGAATTGCGCCGATGCGACCACCGCAAGCTCCAGCACATGATCATCTTGGGGGTCCTTCAGGATGGGGCGCCATAAATAATGGATTTCACGTAAATCTGCAACGCTGCAGACGTAATCCAGAATGTCTTCAATGTCAGCATGTGTAAGGCCGAACTCGCGCCCGAGGCGCTTCGCTGCATCCTCGTACTCGAGGATCAACGGTACAGATACGCTGATCTCAAACTGCTTGCCACCCAACAACATAAAAAGACGATAGGATGCCCCCCGCCGCGATCGAAGGGCTGAAATAAATACATTGGTGTCGATGACAATTCGTCGTTTCATGGTGGTATCATATACGATACCATTCATCTTGTCAAGCTATCTCGTTCACAGCTATTCCGTTCACATCATCAGATTTCAGTCCGCCCAACGCTCCGCTTCAGCTGCGGGGCCTCAGGATTTCCTTTGGGCAGCCGTCAGCTTCAGCCGGTGGTTAGACGCCTTTTATAAACGTAATCTATCTTGTCTCCTCCTTATATATTTAGAGATATACCTTGTTGAACTAACAAAACCGACAAGTATTAGTACTGCGAAAATAGATATTATTAATAAGGTTCCGACTGGTTGATTCCAGTAATTTGTGTGTCCGTAATAATTCCCTGCAATTAAATATGTTATGCCTTGGATTGCTAAATGAATTATAGCAATGGCAGCAACAACTCCACCTATGATTCTCGCCTCCCTCACCCATAGGGGAGATATGCCCTTATGGGCAAGTATCCTAACTCTTTTATCCGATAGTTTGTGTTTCATCATGATTCCAAAGTGCGTCTAACGCTCAGGCTAAGCTGCGGGCACTCGGGACGTCTGCCAGGTGAGCCGCCGGCTTCAGCCTGTTGTTAGGACGCAAATTACTTAATCAGTATGGCCACCAAGGAGATTATTGACATAATAATAGCTCCGATTGATAAACCAATTACAATATTCTGTCTTAAGTGAAACGAATTTAAGCCCGACATGATTAATCCAATTTGGTCTTGTATATTATTAGTAATATCTGCTTGAGACACTATGTTATTCTCAGCAGATATTAATTTGCCTTCCATAATTTTAAGCTTATCTTCAACACCAACAATCTTTTGTTCATTATTAATTGTTTTATTTGCCTTTCTGTCTTCTATGATTACTTTTATTTTGTCATAAACATATGGGGCCATTTTTGCTGCTTCCTCTAAAATTTTTTTCCAAGGTAGTTTCAATAATACGTTTGGTGCCACCATAATTTTCTCCTCTTTTTCATAATTGGCGTCCTAACGCTCAGGCTAAGCTGCGGGCCGAGGGCGCGACGCTTGCCTCCGTCTACGGCCACCCGCAAGCGGCGTGACCGATGGAGCCGTCAGCTTCAGCCTGTAGTTAGCCAGCAAGAAATCATTGCCGCATTTCCACACGAACGAACACAAATTTTTCGGGTAAATTACCGAAGTCAATAACTACTTTCTCGGTATCTTGATATCGGTGTCCTCAAATGAACCGTATTCAGACCACTTGTGACAGGCCACGCAGTTGATTTTGGATTTTATCGTCTCACGCCTGTAAACGTCCTGCGGTACCGATTTATGTTTTTCCTTCCAGTAACGGATCTCCGTTATCCTCAGGGGGGGGTTCTCTTTTCCTATAGACCGAATGAATTTGATGGATGCCTCTTCCAGGGACTTCTCCGCCGAGTTCTTAACAAGATAGTCCTCGATCCCTTTTCTCGATGACTCCTCGATGGAAGCATCATCTCCGAAATGGTCCTGAAGGCCCGCCATCATGATCTTCCAACTCTTTTCCGGCAGCGCATTGGGTGGGAATGCCATGTGACACGAGCCGCACTCTTTTTTGTAAATCGGCGGAATCGTCAGCGTCACCGGCTGCTTTGTCTCCATCATGGCGGAAAAGAAATATACGACCAAAACCGAGGACGCCACCCATGCGAACGATATCACCGTAAGCGGCATGCCCGTAGACAAGGGCCTCTCGGTCTCATCGGATCGTTTTTTCCCCGTAAACATGGCGAGGATGATTCCGGTCCGATGCCTTATCGTTTCAATCAGCACGCCTGCTACATGACCCAAGATGACCGCGAGGAGAATGTAAGAAACCCCGAGGTGTAGCAGTTTCATGGAGTCCGCATAGGGATAATAAGTGCTGTAAAGAAATCTGAGGATCCCCCTCCGCTCAACGAGGCCGAAGACAATGTCGCAAGAAACTATCGCCAGCATTCCGATAATGAGTATGCAGATCAAGTTCCAGGAGGCCCCGGGATTATGCCCGGTATAGGAGGTCTTCAAATTTTTTCTTACGGAATCAAGATATCCGAAGAGTTCCTTTAGAGAGAGATGCAGTGAGCTGAATTTCGAATAGTATGGGCCGAAGTAACCCCAGAATATCCTGAATGCAAGGAGCAACCCCGCGGCAACGCCGGTGCCGATGTGAAAGGAAAGCCACGCATCTCTATCAAGCGTTTTCATACCGAAAATGCGCGGCATATCGGCGGTGACGAACGTGCAGAAAACGAAGACCACCAACGACCAATGGAAGATCCGGGTCTGGAGGTCCCATACCTTGATTTCTTTCA
>CAZKMH010000536.1:0-3024 GCA_964553395.1 uncultured Rikenellaceae bacterium
GTTCGTGAGGATCCCGTCTAGCTTCCCTTCCCGGGTGACCGGAAGCCCGGAGATCCGGTACTTCTGCATCACCTCGAGCGCCTCGACGACGCGCTGGTCGGGATCGACCGTGATCGGGTCGGAGATCATCCCGCTCTCGGATTTCTTCACCCGGTCCACTTCCATCGCCTGCTCGTCGGCGGTGTTGTTCCGGTGGATGATCCCGATCCCCCCCTCGCGGGCCATCGCGATGGCGGTGTCCGCCTCCGTGACCGTGTCCATCGCCGCGGACACGAGCGGTATGTTCAGGCGGATGTCGGGTGTGAGGTCGACCGTAACGTCGACGTCCTTCGGGATCACGGCGGAATCCGCCGGGATCAGCAGCACGTCGTCGAACGTCAACCCTTCCACCATTCCCTCCGCCGACGATCTCCCCGTTTCCTTTTTCATCCGTCCTCTCCCCCGTCTCGCCCGACGCCCTCGAGGATCCCCTCGAGGAGCCCGGCGTCGCTCACCGTCACTCCGTACAAACGGAAACGCTCGAGCGCCGCGACGATCAGCAGCGCCCCGGGAACGATGTACCGTTCCCGCCCCTTCTCCATCCCCGGCACGCGCAGCCGCTGCGCGTCCGTCATCCGCCCGAGCCGGTCGGCCCACCGCCGGACGACGGCCGCGGTAAGCCTCGCCCCGTTGATCCGGTCCGGGTCGTAGCGTGTCATCCCCCGCTCCATCGCGGCCAGCGTCGTGAACGTTCCCGCCGTGCCGATCAACCGTCGGAATCTCCTGCGTCCGAACGGCAGCGTCCCGTCCCCGATCCGCCCCGCCGCGAAATAGGACACGGCGCGAAGCTCCCACGGATCCGGCGGGTCCGAGAGCGGCAGGAGGGTGGACAGGACGACCACGCCCGTCGAAAGGGAAACCGACTCCCCCTCCCGGGGGCCGAAGGCGAACTCGGTGCTTCCTCCGCCGATGTCCATCGCCACGTCTCCCGGCCTGCCGGAGACCGCCCACCGGATCCCCTCCCAGGTGAGGCGCGCCTCCTCGCCCGGATCGATCACCTCGATGTCGATCTCCTCGCCCGCGGCCGCCTCGAGGAAGGCTGCGCGGTTTTCAGCCTCCCGCAGGCAGGCGGTGCCGCACGCCCGGTACGCCGCGACCCCCATGCGTCCCATCTCCCGGCGAAACTCCCGAAGGACCCGGAGCCCCGCCGCGAATTCCGCCTCCCCGATCCGGCCGGTATCCCGCAGGCGTCGACCGAGCCCGACGATCGACCGCCGCCGCGCGACGGGGACGGTCCGCCTTCCGCCGCGTTCCGCGACGAGCATCCGGAGCGTGTTCGTCCCGATGTCAATCGCCGCCATCCGACGCAAGCGGTTCGCCCTCCTCCACCTCCGGGATATCCCCTTCCCTTGCCATACGCTCCAGAACCCCGATGACGCTGGCCCCGTACAGATACGCCGCCGCGAAGAGGTAAATCACAATTATAAAACAAATGACGCTGAACAAGGAACCGTAAAGAAGATTCAACTGGCTGAATTTCCTGATGTAAAAGATGAAGCCGAACTTGATCCCCTGCAGGAGGGCGAGGAAGATCACGGTCCCGATGAACGCGTTGCGCAGCCGGATCTTTCCCGGGGAGAGGTACCGGTAGCTCAGCACGCTCCCAAGCAGCATGATGTCCACGAGGATCACATCCGCGACCAGTTGCAGGATGCCCCGGAACGCGTGGTCCATCTCCGCGGACATCCCCTTCGTGAGGTAGAAGATGCCTTCCCACAGGGGCGGCACGACGATCGCCGCCGCGGTCAGGACGATCAGGACGATCACGAAGACGACGTGGAACGCGATGGAACGCCAGAACTGCTTCCGGCGTTTGCGCATCATCATCACCGAGAGCGACTTGTGGACCGCGTCCGTCGCGGAGTAGGAGGTGAAGAGGAGCAGCACCGTTCCGAGGATCCCGATGGCGTTCCCCGCATCCAGCAGGCTCCGAAGGTTCGGCACGATCCCCCGGGCGCCGCCCGGGAACGTGTTGCGCAGGAACGCCGCGAGCTGCGCGAACGGAAGCTCGCTCTTGCCGATGATCCAGCCGGTGGCGGCGAAGGCGAGGAACAGGACCGGGATCGCGGCGAGCAGGATGTTGAACGCGATGGCGGCGCTGTAGACGAGACCGTGTTGCCGGAAGAAGATCGCCGCTCCCTCCGTGACGGGCCGGAACGCCCTCGACGCCCGGCGGATCATCGCTCCCGGTAGACGACGCGGACGGGCGACCCCTCGAAACCGAAGCGGTCGCGGATCTTGTTCTGCAGGTAGCGGGTGAACGAGTCCGGGATCCCCCGGCGGTCCTTCACGAAAACGGCGAAGGAGGGCGGGGCGACCCCGACCTGCGTCATGTAGAAAGCGCGGTTCCTCCCCTGCGGGGACGGGATCGGCACGGTGTAGAGGAACGACTGCGCCATCCGGTTCAGCAGGCCCGTCGGGACGCGCAGTCGGAAGTTCGCGCTCGCTTCCTCGATCTTCCGGAAGAGTTGCTGGAATCCTTTTCCCGAAGTGGCCACCGTGGGGATCACAGGCGCGAAGGAAGCGTATTCGAGCCCTTCCACGATCGGGCGCATCCCCTTCCTGCGAGCCTCCTCCGTGGTCCACGCGTCGGACTTGTTCGCGGCGATGACCACCGCGCGCTCCTCGTCGAGGATGTAGCGCAGGACCTGCCGGTCCTGATGGGTGAGCCCCCCGGGGCCGTCGATCAGCAGGATCGCGAGGTCGCACCGCTTGATCGAGTCGAGGCTCTTCATCACGGAAAAGATTTCGACGGCGCCTTCGGTCTTCCGCTTCGCGCGGATCCCCGCGGTGTCGATCAGAAGGTACTTCCTGCCGTCCCGCTCCACCATCACGTCGATCGCGTCGCGCGTGGTGCCGGGGATCTCCGATGCGATGACCCGCTCGAACCCCGCCAGCGTGTTGACGAGCGTCGACTTTCCCACGTTCGGCCGCCCCACCACGGCGATCCGCGGAAGATCGGCTTCCGTCGATTCCGGCGCCTCC
>CAZKMH010000537.1:0-3020 GCA_964553395.1 uncultured Rikenellaceae bacterium
AGAATAAAAAGCAGTACTAACATCATATTTTATATGTTGAAGGGTTTGACCTATGCTTAAACAGGTTATTTATTAATGTTTAATATTCCTTCCCGGAAAGAGATACCATGGAGATGGGATGATCTCATTAACAGATCTTTCATATATCTCATATTCTTCTCCAAAAATCCTTTTGAGCACATTGGTTTCCCCGTGAATGGAGATCTGAAATCCGATGTATAAGACCAGAGCAATAGAAAGTGTTAAACCGGAATGGAAAATTATTGCCAGAGCAGGTATAATGAAAACAATTATAGAAGAATATATTGGATTTCTGCAAAGAGCAAATGGTCCTTTGGTGATCAGTTTGCCGGGCCGGAAGTATTTTAAAAAATATACAGCTGAGTATATCCAAAAGATTAATCCCAATCCTAACCAGACAATTCCCGGTACCTTAAACAGAAGAAGATCAAGAAATCTCAGATCAAAAAACTCCGGATATTTGATCATAATTATTAAGGAAAGGATTATGTATGGCAGACATAAAAGAGCCAGTCTTGGGCCGCATCCAAAAAGCGTCATTGTGTTTTTCATTTTTCTGACTAATTCGTAATTTTACAAACTAAGTAAAAAAAAATTATGAAAACAATTTCTCTGGACAAGGTTGAACGCAGGAAGGTAGAAATGGAGGGTGCAACGGGTGCATGGAAGCAGCTCCCACTGGGTACCGGTGATGGCACTCCGGTTTACTCATTCAGGGTATTCACACTGGAACCCGGTGGAAATACTCCTTACCATTCCCATCCCTTCGAGCATATGAATTATGTAATTGAAGGGAATGGATCCCTGGTCGATGAGGCAGGGAATAAACATCCGCTGAAGCCGGGTGATTTTGCACTGGTCAGTCCGGGTGAAAAACACCAGTACAGGAATGATTCACCCGCCATTGTGTTTAAAATGATCTGTGCTGTGCCGAAGGAGTATGAGTAAAGGATTGCGGGTTGCATGTTCCATGTTGTATGTTGGTTGTTGAATGTCCCCTGCTGATGCTACGGTTAATTGTTCACAATTTACCCATTTCCTTTATTGATTCCATCTCGCCTGTGTTGAGCTCAAAATCAAAGATATCCATATCTTCTTTTTGGTGTTGCAGGCTGGAGGCTTTTGGTATTACCGCAACATTCCCGGGCTGGATAAGCCAGCGTAATGTGACCTGGGAAGGGCTCTTCCCGTATTTGGAGCCGATTTTACCAAGTGTTTTGTCGTTCACGATCCCTCCTCTGGCAAGGGGACTGTAAGCGGTTATTATTCTGTCATTTGCTTTTGCGACAGCAAGATTTTCAAATTCTTTATGCCAGGGAGTAAATTCTACCTGGTTGGTCAGGACAGGCCCAATATTTATTGCTTTTGTAAACAATCCGGGATCAAAATTACTTACTCCCACATGCTTTACGAGCCCTTTTTCCTTTAGCTCGAACATAGTCTTAAGACAATCCCCGAGGATCATTGATCCGGTAGGCCAGTGGATAAGCAACAGATTGACATAGGGAGTGCCAAGCCTTTCAAGGCTTTCGGGGACGGTACGTCTTATCCCGGCCGGAGTCAGGTTGAATGTGGCAACCTTGGTGGTTATGAAAATCTCCTCCCTGTTTATTCCCGATTGCCGGATCCCTTTTCCGACCTCTTTTTCGTTGCCGTATATCTGGGCGGTATCGATATGCCTGTAGCCAAGTTCCAGGGCGCTGGCAACACTGTTGATACAAACAGCACCAGTCATTTCCCATGTTCCCAGGCCGATAACCGGCATGATGCCGAATAATTTGTCGTTGATGTTCATGATTTCCAATTGTCTGTAAGATAATCAACTGTTGAACGGGCAAATTGTTTAAGGCAATTCCCCTGAGGCCGGTCAATGCCAAAACTGTTCAGGAACTTTTTAAAGAATTCGTCTGTTATTGTAATATGAAAGCAATTGTCCTTAAAGAATTCGGAGGTGTCGAAAACCTTATTGAGGCCGATATACCTGTTCCTGAAATTTCCGCCAATGAGGTACTGATAAAAACTTCGGCTATCGGTATCAATCCGGTGGATATCAAAACCCGCAAGGGTAAGGGACTGGCCCTGGTCCTGAAAGATTTTAATCCCATAATACTTGGATGGGATATTTCGGGTACAATAGTGCGGACTGGTGAAAAGGCAGTTCTGTTCAGGGAAGGGGATGAGGTCTTCGGGATGGTGAACTTCCCGGGGCATGGCAAAGCATATGCCGGTTATGTCTCAGCGCCGGAAACTCATCTTTCACTGAAACCGTCAAATATAACTCACGGGGAAGCAGCCGCAGCTTCCCTGGCAGCACTCACCGCATGGCAGGTACTGCATTATGCCGGAATAAAACAGGGAGACAGGATACTCATCCATTCAGCAGCCGGAGGGGTAGGCAATTATGCAGTTCAGATGTCGGAATACCTGGGATTATATGTTGCAGGTACATCGTCGGGAAAAAACAGGGATTTTGTTCTCAACCTCGGTGCTTCTCAACATGTTGATTATGAAAAAGAACGGTTTGAGGAAGTGCTGCATGATTTCGACTTCGTTCTTGATACAATCGGAGGTGAATATATCGACAGGTCGTTGAAAGTACTTAAACCTGGTGGTACAATCATATGTATTCCTTCGGGAGCATCTGACCACCTTGAGGAAAAAGCAGCGAATGCAGGAATGAAAGGCCTTCGCTTCCTCGTAAAGTCCAATGGTACTGATTTGAAAGAGGTCGCTGATCTTCTTGAAAAAGGGATGATCAGATCGTTCGTTTCAAAAGTGTTCCCCTTTGATGAAATCCGGGCTGCACACCTGCAGATCGAGACTGGCAGGACAAAAGGGAAGATCGTGGTAAAAACAAATTAGGGACCGGTAATGCGCTTACGCACAAACAGAAGCATTTAAAGATATCATTTCTGAAAAGTTCTCAGGGATCAATTTCATTTAGTAATCTTTAAACGGGCCCCTTGGTTCTGCATTATTCATCTCTGTCTGCCAGTGAT
>CAZKMH010000538.1:0-3019 GCA_964553395.1 uncultured Rikenellaceae bacterium
A
Source organism: uncultured Rikenellaceae bacterium (assembly GCA_964553395.1). Classification (GTDB taxonomy): domain Bacteria; phylum Bacteroidota; class Bacteroidia; order Bacteroidales; family VadinHA17; genus LD21. The sequence continues at coordinate 2 of CAZKMH010000538.1, forward strand.
AACACTGAAAAAATATAAGAAAAAAATCAATGTGTATTTCCCTGATTATTTTGCTGTTGAAAAGATGGTAACGGAAAAGGGACCTTTAAGTTTCTATTATTCAAAGGAAAACAGGATTGAGTGCTGCAGATTAAGGAAAGTAGTCCCTTTGAGCAGGGCATTGCAAGGCAAAGAGTGCTGGATTTCCGGGATTCGTGCCGACCAATCCGATAACCGCAGTCAGATGGACTGGATTGAGTATGATAAGGTGAAGAAACTGATCAAGTATTACCCCCTCTTCAACTGGTCGTTTGATAAAGTAAAAAAGTACATAAAAGATAAAAATATACCATATAATATATTGCACGATAAAGGTTTTGTAAGCATCGGGTGTGAACCCTGCACCAGGGCAGTCAAGAAGGGTGAAGATTTCCGTGCAGGCAGATGGTGGTGGGAAACCGATGGGGAGAAGGAGTGCGGATGTCATATAAAGTAAGGCACAAAGGCGTAAGGGCACAACGGTACAAAGGTGTAATAATATAATCACATGAAACCTTCATGTACAATCTTACACAACAAGAAAATGAAAGTAATGAAGGTTCCATACGAACAACTTAATTTACAATATTATAATAAACTTATTTTCGTATGAATATAAACAACGAACATCTGAAGGAACTGGAGAATGAGGCAATATTTGTAATGAGGGAAGTTGCCGCTCAGTTTGAAAAGAAGGTAATACTTTTTTCCGGGGGTAAAGATTCTATAGTGCTGGTCCATCTTGCCAGAAAGGCTTTCTGGCCGGCAAAATTGCCATTCAGTCTTTTGCATATAGATACAGGTCACAACTTTGAGGAAACACTGAAGTTCAGGGATGATCTTGCAAATGAGCTAGGCGTTGATCTGATAGTCAGCCTGGTTCAGGATTCAATCGACAAGGGCAAGGTTGCCGAAGAAACCGGTATAAATGCTAGTCGCAATAAAGCACAGTCGGTGACCCTGCTTGATGCAATTGACGAGTTTAAAATTGATGTGGCGGTCGGCGGAGGCCGGCGTGATGAGGAAAAAGCCAGAGCCAAGGAACGGTTTTTCTCGCATCGAAATGAATTCGGCCAGTGGGATCCCAAGAATCAGCGGCCTGAATTGTGGAATATCTTTAACGGACGCAAAAACTTCGGTGAACACTTCAGGGTTTTTCCCATCAGTAACTGGACAGAGCTTGATATATGGCAATATATTATTAGTGAGAAAATAAAACTTCCGGAACTCTACTATACGCATCGCCGTAAAATCTTCCAGCGAAACGGTGTTTATCTTGCGTGGGCTCCGTTCATGCAGCTTAAGCCTGATGAAAAAGTATTCGAGACTGATGTCAGGTGCCGTACAATCGGTGATATAACCTGCACAGGAGTCACACTGTCTAAAGCTGTATCGCTTGAAGAAATTGTTTCTGAAATAGCAGCCACAAGAGTGACAGAAAGAGGCGGAAGGTACGATGACATGAGGTCGGAAGCAGCAATGGAAGACAGGAAGAAAGAGGGATATTTTTAGTGGTATAGTGCCCCGGGCACTAAACTCAGAGTAATAGAACGAAATATGGGTACAAACGGAGAAAGTAAATATAAGAGTTTGCTGCGTTTCACAACTGCAGGCAGCGTGGATGATGGAAAAAGCACTCTGATCGGAAGGCTTCTGTACGACAGCAAGTCAATTTTTGAAGACCAGATGGCTCATATCGTCCAGTCGGGCAAACGGCTGGGGAAGGAGGAATTGGACCTTTCACTCCTGACTGACGGATTAAGAGCTGAAAGGGAACAAGGAATCACTATCGATGTTGCCTACAGGTACTTTGCAACACCCGAACGCAAGTTCATTATAGCCGATACACCCGGACATATCCAGTATACGCGTAATATGGTGACAGGTGCCAGCACTACCGACCTTGCAGTGATACTTATCGATGCAAGGAAAGGAGTCCTTGAGCAAACCATCCGGCATACTTATATAGCAACGCTCCTTGGCATAAGACATATAGTATTCTGTATAAATAAGATGGATATGGTTGGATATTCCGAAACACAGTATTCTACAATCAGGGAACAGCTTAAAGATCTTACTCTGAAACTGAATGTGGAGGATGCCCACTATATTCCAATCAGTGCAAAATACGGAGATAATGTTGTCGTGCCCTCAACCAACATGCCCTGGTACCCGGGAAACACATTTCTCAGGTTGATTGAAACAATAGAGGTAAAACAAACCAGCTGTTCAGATGGTCCGCGCTTCCCCGTGCAGACAGTGATCCGGCCTCTTTCTGAAGAATATCACGACTTCAGGGGTTATGCGGGCAGGGTTGCCGGAGGAACTTTTCATGAGGGTGATAATGTGGTTGTTTTCCCTTCAATGCTGAAATCAAAGATTAAAGGTATCGTTAAACTGGGGCAAAGCCTCAGGGAAGCAAAAACCGGTGATTCGATATCGTTAATCCTTGAAGATCAGCTGGATATAAGCAGAGGTAACCTGATTGTAAAAGAAAATGAGTTACCCGAAACAAGTCAGGATATCAGTCTGATGACATGCTGGTTCAATGAGAAGCCTCTGAGGACCGGTGGAAAATATATAGTAAGGAATTACAGCAATGAAACAACCTGCATAGTCAGATCGGTTAACTACAAAATGAATATTGATACTCTTGAAAAAGAGACTACTGACAGTAGTATCAGAATGAATGATATTGCCAGTATTTCAATCAGAACAGCACAACCTCTGGTGTTTGATCCATATAAAAAGAATAAAATTACCGGTAGCCTCATATTGATTGATGAGGGCACCAATGAAACAGTTGCCGCCGGAATGATAGGCATGGAGTATTAATTATTGCGGAAATTTAGCCTCCGCCATTCTGCCAACTATCTATAATACACTTTGCAGAATCATAATTGTTGATTATTTTTGCGGGCAATAAGACCGCCTTCGCCAGAGGCTTCGGCGGTCGAAGCGGGGTGTGGCGCAGTTGGCTAGCGCACTTGCATGGGGTGC
>CAZKMH010000539.1:0-3003 GCA_964553395.1 uncultured Rikenellaceae bacterium
AGGAGAGCGTAGCCGCGCTTTCCTTATTTTTTTTCGTTTTTCATCATAGGCTGAAAGGTTTAGGGTTAATTTCGGGTTAATTATGCTGATTTTTACTATATATTTCGATTTTCCTTTTCATGTATGTCCCCTCCGGGTCTTTCTGTCTTGAAAAGTTCCTGTACCTTATAGGTGCAGTAAGCTGAAGCAGCTTCAGTACCTCATCAATTGTTTCATCCTGAAAAGTGCCGTAATAGAGATAGGTATCCAGCAACTCATCCTTAATCACGATATCAACATTGTACCATCGGTTGATTTTCCGGATGACCTCCCTGAAAGGCTCATATTTAAAAGTCAGCTTACCATCAAGCCAGGAAAGTCTTTGAGAACTGTTGACAGGCAGGATCTTTCCAGAATCTGACTGAAAATCATATATATATGACTCATCAGGATTTAAAATGCCGATACTCCGTTTTTCGTCATTTCTCTTTGAAAATACTTCAACTTCTCCATCTTTCAGGGTTACTTCTGCACGGGATTCATCAGTATAGGCCAGAACATTAAATGAAGTTCCGGATACCTTCACATCAATATTCTCAGTAGAAACCACAAAAGGCTTTTTCGGATCTTTTATTACGTCGAAATAAGCTTCACCCTTAAGTTCAACAACTCTTGATTTTCCACTGAACTTAACCGGAAATTTCAGAGATGAACCCCCGTTCAGTTTTCCGGTAGTGCCGTCAGGTAAAATAAAGTTTGTCCTTGTGCCGAAAGGTGCATAGATTTCAGCACTCGATTCTTTTGTCTCAGCCGAATTAAATTGATGATAAAGAAGGAGGGAAGCAACCAGCAACGGTATGAAAAGGATGGCTGCAATCCTGGTCAGCCAACTTATAAATCCGGTCTTCGTACGGGAATTATTTAAGGCCGTTGATTCTTCAATCCTTATTAAATGGTGGATCCTGTCCAGAATATGAGATTCATCGTATCCCTGAATATTCTTGTCCAAAGGGATTTCATCCCAGAAATCATTTGATTCTTTATGCAGATCATGCTCAGGGTCTGAAACTGCCAACCATTGTTTAATGAAACCGTTATTTTCATCCGGACAATTACTTTCCAGAAATTTCCGCAACAGCCTGCTATCGATATTCTTTTTATTTTCCTCCATTAGTATTCTATTATATTATTTCGAAGCCAGACGTGAAGCGATTTCCTGATTCACTATGACAAATCATGATAACTGTCTGAAATTAAATAACATACCTATATTTGTAATCAATTGAAGTCCTGTTTGATTACAGATAATATCCGGCAGGGGACCATCTATCCCAAAAATTCAGTCAATTTATAATTAATCCAAATAAATGGTTCAGGTATGGTAATTCAGGGAAAGGAAATTCCTGAGGGATGTTCTGGCCATCCCAATATAATTATCCACAGATTTTTTCGAAATTTTCAGTTGTGCGGCGATCTCTTCATTGCTGAGTTTTTCGTCCAGGCTTAACAGGAAAATTTCCTTTTGACGCGAAGGCATCTTTTCAATAAAGATACTTGTAGTCTCAAGCAGGCTTTTATATTCGATGTCGATGTTTGTTGAGTTGTCTTCCCGGATAACTGTCTTAACAACCTCCTCCAGTTGTCTTTTCTCTGATGCCTGTTTACGGAATTTTTTGCAGATTGTATTAAAAGTGATCTTAAAGAGATAGCTGCTGAAATTATAGTATTCATTTATCTGGCTCCTGCACCTCCAGAGATTCATAAATACCTCCTGGACGATATCCTCTGCTTCTTCCTTATTCTTCAGGTAGCTTAAAGCGAAATAATATACTTTTTTGTTGTATTTATTGAAAATATGATCAAAAGATAAAATATTCCCTTCCCTGAGATTACTAACAAGTAACTTATCTTCATGATTTTGGTTCATTCCGGAAGGATTATCATCAGGACAAATTTAGCATTTTCAATAGAACTGGAGTGGTCTGATTCCTTTTAGATATAACCAGGGCTTTCGACAAGACTGCAATTAACCGGTGCAACGGTTCAATGGCACAACGGAACAACGGCACAACGGCTCAACGGCTCAAGGGCTCAACGACACAGCAGTAAGATTGCAAGATTGAATGACTGCATGACAGTCCGCAGGGACAGGGCAGGTCTAAGGTAATGATCTTTTATTAACAGCTCCGGATCATCAATATAATCCTGCCAGCAGTTTTTCAATCCCTTTCACGAATATCTTTTCAGTCACAGGATCGAAACGGGTAGCATTGGGTTCATAACCTCCTTCACTATGAGCATGTTGGGTGGGAAGGTAACCCATTGATCCATTGCAGTATCCAACAATAAAAGGAAATGGACAGTGCGTACCGGCTTTGATCGTTTTTCCTATTTCATGAAACAGTTCGAGGGGGTAAATTACCCAGGTGAAATTATCAATTTTAACTGCAGTAACCGGGACATTAATCGTGGTGCTTTTGAAATCCCTCATTACCTCGCTGTATCTTTTAGGACATGTAATATCCTCCTTTGCCAGCAGGATCTGCGGATTTACAGGAACCCCCGTTTTGATTCCCGAAAGTATCCTTACAACCTCTTTGCCTATTTCATATCCCAGTTCTGCCGTTTTACGCACGTCATCCTTGTATCCGTCGAGACCTCCGACAAATCTGGGATTTATATCACCTGCGGCACCCTGGGCGAATATGCCCATAATGCCGGGGATGTTCTGTTCAACATATTCCAGCATATGCCCGTTCCATTCGGCACTTATCTTGTTATTTCTTCCTCCAAGTGATGTGCCATGGCAGGCATAGTTAACAAAGAATGCTTTCGGTTCTCCCGACATCTTGTCTATCCTGAGAATGGTAACCTCATCATCAATTGGTCCGGAAGGATTGGCTCCCAGCCTGCATACGCCTTCCATTTCACGGATCATAACCGGATTGTCAGTCTTGAATTTTCCGTATGACTGGCTTGAATTGTTCTCATCAAAGGTGATAAAGGAAGTTGTATCTTCCATCT
>CAZKMH010000540.1:0-2997 GCA_964553395.1 uncultured Rikenellaceae bacterium
AGGAAGTAAGAAGCAAGAAAGAGAAGAAGAGAAAAGAAAAAGAGCAAAAGCGTGCCAAGAAAAAAAGTGAGGGGAAAAAGAGCAGCTTCGATGATATGATCGCCTATGTTGATGAATTCGGAAAGATCTCTGCAACGCCTCCCGATCCGGATAAAAAAACAGTTGTTATTGCTGAAAATATTGAACTTAAGATTACCAAAAATAAACCTGATGCTGCTCCCGATTTCATACGCAAAGGAGTAGTCACCTTCTTCAATGAATCAAAAGGTTACGGGTTTATCCGCGACCTTGAATCACATCAGAGTGTTTTCTTTCACGCAAATAACCTGCTGGAACCCGTCAAAGAAAATAATGTGGTTATTTTTGAGATCGGGAAAGGGCCAAAAGGACTTTCTGCCCTGAAGGTTAAACTTTTTAAAGAATAATCCAGAGAAGAAAGGAATACCTTCTTTATTATGGCTTCCTGTTTGTCAGCCTGAGTAAGTATCTGTTTTTTGCCTCTTCACTATCCATTCCGGGAGTAATATAAATTCTTGTTCTGTGGTCAATTATCACCTCCTTCAGTTTCGACAAATCCGGTGATTTATAAATCATTTGTTTCTTTTCTATCATAATTCTAAGTATTTCAAAAAAAAGTCCCGCCTTTGGCGGGACCAAAAATTTTAAATGATTATATCAGTTAAATTAAGCAAGTTTAACATTTACTGCATTTAATCCTTTTTTACCCTGCTCCAGATCAAAGGTCACCTCATCATTTTCCTTAATAGTGTCCTTTAAGCCCGATGAATGTACAAAATACTCTTTTACTGAGTTTTCCTCTTTAATGAATCCAAATCCTTTGAATTCATTATAGAATTTTACTGTTCCTTTACTCATAATGTGATTTATTAATATTTCGCAAGATACGCATTATTTATGAATAATTGATTATATTTGCGCGCAAATTAACAAAGTGACTCCTTAAAAGCGTTGTCTGCCATTTATTCCAGTCTGTATTTGAGTTCATTTCAGCCGGGATTACAAATCATTCGCTCCCGGAATCACGCTATAAAATAATTTAATGATAAAATTTGAAGAGATGGGTTTCACTCCCGGTGTCCTGAAAGCAATTCAGGAACTTGGATTTGACCAACCTATGCCGGTACAGGAAAAAGTGATCCCATTGATGCTTGGAGATGAACGTGATATTATCGCCCTTGCACAGACAGGAACAGGAAAAACAGCAGCATTCGGACTGCCGCTGGTTCAGGCAACAGATACGGAAATAAACCGCACCCAGGCGCTTATACTCTCCCCCACCCGTGAATTATGCATTCAGATCACCGGGGACCTTACGGACTATGCCAGATACACAGGTAATCTGAAAATACTTTCAGTATACGGAGGAGCAAGTATTGATAATCAGATAAGGGGATTGAAAAAAGGGGCACATATAATTGTTGCTACACCGGGAAGGCTGATCGACCTTATCGGGAGGGGAGCTGCAAAGCTGTCTGATGTCTCTACCGTTATCCTGGATGAAGCTGACGAGATGCTGAATATGGGATTTCTTGACAGCATAAATGAGATCCTTGAGGAAGTTCCTGAGGGCAGAAGAACACTTTTGTTTTCAGCAACAATGTCATCGGAAATTGCCTCAATTGCAAGGAAATACATGAACAATCCGGTAGAGATCACAATCGGAACAAAAAATTCATCTGCCGAAAATGTAAGTCACGCCTACTATCTTGTTCATGCAAAAGATAAATATAAGGTGCTTAAGCGTATTGCTGATTTTGAACCTGACATTTACGCACTTGTTTTTTGCCGTACCCGTATGGAAACCCAGGAGGTGGCGTCAAAACTGATAAATGATGGCTATAATGCTGATGCTCTCCATGGCGATCTGTCGCAGGCACAGCGTGACGCAGTTATGCAGAAATTCAGGTCACGGAACCTCCGTCTGCTGGTCGCTACTGATGTAGCTGCACGCGGACTGGATGTGGACGACCTTACACATGTTATCAACTTCAGTCTGCCCGATGAATCGGAGATTTATACGCACAGGTGCGGCCGTACCGGAAGAGCCGGAAAAACGGGATTATCCGTTTCACTTGTTCACATGAGGGAGAGGAACAGGCTTCAGAAAATTGAAAGACTTGTAAAAAAGCAATTTAAAGCTTTACCTGTTCCTACAGGAAGCGAGATCTGCAGCAGACAGCTGTTCAACTGGGTCGATAAGCTTGAATCTGTTACTACTGAACACCGGGAAATTGAAAAATTCTTACCTGAAATAGAATCAAAACTGGCTGGTATGGACAGGGAAGAGCTCTTAAAACGGGTGGTTTCTCTGGAATTTGACAGGTTTCTTGACGACTACCGCGGTGGAGAAGATCTTATTGACACCGTACCGGGCTTTGAGGGTAACTACGAAAGATCCCGGAAAAAAGGTTCCCGGGAACAATACAACGGTAATTTTAAAAGACTGTTCATAAATCTTGGAAAATCTGACGGTTTTTACCCGGAACAACTCATCGATCTTGTAAATACAAATACAAGAGGAAGAAAAATTCCGATCGGAAAAATTGATCTTTTAAAGAGCTTCTCCTTTTTTGAAGTTGAAGCCAATCACTCCGATGCCCTTATCGGAGCACTGAATAATGCAAAGTTTATGGACAGAAAGGTCGTGGTCGAGGTTGCCCAGGAGAAGAATGGGAAACAACAGGGACCGAGGGAATATTCCGGGAAAAAACCTGCCAGATGGTCCGGCCGGAAGTATGAAAAGAGAAGACGGAGAGAGGTGGGGGTAAGGTAGCGAAATGTGTGTAGTGAGTTTTCCGGGAGGTTATTGGTTATTAGTTATTGGTTATTAGTTAGTTATTGGTTATTAGTTTAAAATACCGGCAATAATTATAAACCACTTATGCTATTTATTTGCTTGCAAAGCTTTTTATTGCAAAATGATTTAAATTTGCACATTGTTTAAGAGTAATTAATGAAATCAATAAATATTGGAAA
>CAZKMH010000541.1:0-2996 GCA_964553395.1 uncultured Rikenellaceae bacterium
AACAGCCAGTTAGTGAAGATATAATCTGATTTCAGATCCCGGGCGATGCTACAGGTTTCAATTGCTTCTTTATGTCTGCCTTCGAAGTAATAGATCCAGGCATTTAAATTGTGTAAAACCCAGAACCAGGGTTCAAGTTCCAGAGCTTGATCAATAAATGTGCGGGCTTCTTCAATCGGTCCGGTTACCATAAGCAGCTGAGTGTAGGATTGAAATACCGGGGGATAATCAGGATTCAGCCTCATGCAAGTCAGATATTCCTTTCTGCCTTCTTCAAAATTACGTTCATTCCAGAAATGAACATCTCCTTTTACTTTATGCGCTTCTGCGCAATCGGGATCAATCTTCAGTGCTTTTAAACTTAAGTCTTTTGCTTTCACAAAGCCTTCGTTTGATTGCAACCATCCCCAGCCAGACAAACTAAACCATGCTCCGGCAAGATTGGCATAGGCTTCAGCAAAGCTTGAATCTGCATTAATGGCTTTCTCAAAATATTGAATACTTCCCATAAGTCCCTCTTTGTCTACGTCAGTCCGGGACTCATCTCCTGACTTATTTCGAAGAAATCGACCTTTCAGGTAATAATTGTATGCCTCAGGATTCCCCGTAGGAACTTCTTGTATCTTATTTAACTCATTATCAGCAAGTTTAGCATTAAGTTTATTTGCAATCTGTAAAGCAACTTCACCCTGAATGCCAAGAATATCATTAAGCTCACGATCAAAATTGTCGGACCATATATGATGATCCCGTCTGGCATCGATCAGCTGAACACTGATCCTTACCTTATTATCATATTCCCGGTAACTGCCTTCAAGCACGTTCCGGACATTCAGTTGCCGGGCAATTTCCCCGGAAGTAAGGGTTGTCTCCCGGAAATGTTCCGATGTGGTTCGTGATATTACCCTTAACTCACTGATATGATACAAATTATTAAGAATGTCCTCCATGATGCCGTCAGCAATATGTTGATTTTCAGGTTTATCACTTAGGTTTTTAAATGGCAGTACAATTATTGACATTTCTTTCACTTCGTGGCGGGAAACATATAAAGAAACCAGTATAAGGACAAGTACAACTACAATGACAGAAGGAAGAAGAATTACCATTTTCCGGTTTATTTTCTTCCCGGGGTCAGGAGCTTCTGTTAATGCAGCATGAAATTGTCGTGATTGAGCCGACCCTTCTTTGACCGGTTCATTTACATCTTCATCTACAACGGGGAATCTTTTTCTAACCTCACCCGGGGGAAATCCGTAATATTCATGAAAACATTTGATAAAATAAGTAGAGCTTCCGAATCCGACCCGGAAAGCTACCTCTGAAGCAGTACCAACGTTCTTCATGAGCATTTCCATAGCACGCTTCAGCCGCATTTCACGAATAAACTGACTTATATTTTGGTGTTTAGAAGATTGTAATCTACGATATAAACTGGTCCTGCTCATGCCGGCTTCTTTCGCCAGCTTTTCAGCGCCGAAGGTTTCATCGCTCAGGTTAGCGAGTACAATTTTGGAGAGCCTTTCTATAAATGCCTGATCCATGGAAAGGGGTTCGGTCATGGTGGCTGTATTTAATTAGCTAAATTTACTAATTAAAACAGTGTGAGTCAATTCTCCAATTTAGTTGCACATTTTCAAATAATCATCTTTAATCCTATTCAAACCCGGTCAAGTCTTTTTAGCTACATAAAACTTAAAAATAATTCCAATGTAATAAAGAGTACTTAAATATACCACGACAGATATTGGCTGCAACTTTTGTCCGCTCCGGGTACCAAACGAGACAAGAGGTCAATATCACCTGAATTTCAGGTTTATGTTAAACACCTTTGAATATAATTCATTTTTATTCTTTCATCAGTTTTGTCAGATCTACTTTGTCATAGGGTTTTTGTCCGAAAGCTGCATAGTATTCCAGGTGAACCTTTCCCTTTTTTTCATTGAGTCTTATTAATGCATACCCCGGCAGATCAGTCTGTTTGTAAAAAGTTACGTATTTTGCCTCTTCAGCCAGAATTGTTTTTCTTGCTTCCAGGGTCTCCGGTTGCCAGTCTGGTACATTTACTGCCAGTGACGGGCCATATTCTGTTATTAACCGGGATGGTTTCAGATAATTTCTGTCCGATATAACGCTGATTACCATTACCTGGACAATAGGACCATACTTCGTGTTCCTTCTGACAACTGAGTATCTGTGGAGGTGGGCACACAATACAATTGCCTTATTCCTGGCGATAACTTCGAGCAATTTTTCCCTTTGTTCAGGGTTCCTTCTCAGAGCATGCCAGCACCTTTCTGTAACCGGTATGACAGGTTCATGTATTGCCACAAACTTAAATCTGGCATCTGATGATGATAGTTCCTTGTCCAGAAATGCCGCCATGTCCAGGTTCCGGTCCCAGGGATCAATACAAGTAATCTGAACATTATCATAGCTATATGAGTAACTTGCATTATTAATGTCAGGATTATTGGTCTGTTTTCGGAACATTGGTATATAAAATTCCATAAACGCCTCCGGTGCACCTGGTCCGGTAATATCATGATTGCCTTTGGCTATGATCCATGGAACAGGCATATCGGCACTTTCAACAGCCTTCATGGCATTCCGGGCCATTTGTCTGGCTTTTTCCCCGGAGCCGGCCAATCCTTCAGACAGATCACCCAATTGAATCATTGCTTTCATGGGAGGTTTGACTGTTTGAGCCTTATTCCGCAGAATTCCCATAAAGTCAATCCAGTTTTTTTCAGTATAAACAGAATATTCCTCAGTAACCTGCCTTAAGTCATCTGGTTTGGTTTTCAGCCAATCCATATCATGATCTTTCAGCAGATCATAATGCAGATCACCCAAAACCAGAAGACTGCTTTTTTGTGCAGTGGATGGCATGAGAAACACCACCAGGAGTAATAACAGAAGACTAACTCTTTTCATTCAGGTACCTATAAAATTTAAACTTTTAATTTTTTATCAAACAGGAATATTGTAATTGG
>CAZKMH010000542.1:0-2995 GCA_964553395.1 uncultured Rikenellaceae bacterium
TTTTTATGCATGATTCCCGATAGTCATTTAACTTATTAAAAATTTTAACCATGAAAAAAATGAGATTTACAACACTGTTTTTTGTGTTGCTGATAATAGTCTTCAGCATTCAGGTCAACGGGCAGACAATTCCGTCAGCAAAAGTTGAGTTTTTAAATGCTCCTGTCCTTTTTAAGGAAGGTGGAAAATCTTTCCAGCAGGTAGTTGCGAGCTACCGGTCTGAAAATCCTGGTAAGATAATATTTAACCAGGGAGGCAGGGAACTTCTGAAAGCCGACCTTATCAGGGGAAATAACAGGTTTTTGCTGACTTTCCCTGCAGTTACCCGGCCCAGGAAGATCACTATATCCGCAAAGATCGATGATAAGGCAACAGAAAATTATTCTGTGACGCTAACTCCTCCGAAAAAATGGGAGATCTACTTCGTTCAGCACTCCCATACTGATATTGGATATACACGTCCGCAATCTGAAATTCTTGCCGAACACATGAGGTATATTGATTATGCCCTTGATTATTGTGATCAGACCGATAATATGCCTGATGATGCAAAATTCCGCTGGACATGTGAATCATCCTGGGTAACAAGGGAATATTTCAGATCGAGACCATCTGTACAGATTGAAAGGTTTAAGAAGAGGGTTGCCGAAGGTCGGATCGAGGTAACCGGTATGTACTCCAATATGGCTGAGATATCCGATGAGAACATAATGTACGATTTCCTCCAGCCACTGAAAGAGCTTGGTAAGCTTGATATACCGGTACAACTGGCAATGCAGAATGATGTAAACGGAATTGCGTGGTGTATGCCGGATTATTTTAAAAATACCGGGGTTAAATATCTGGTTATGGGAATAAACATGACAAGATCAATCCTTCCGTTTGACAAGCCTACCGCATTCTGGTGGGAGGCTCCTTCAGGAGCCCGGATGCTTGCTTTCCGAGCCGATCACTATATGACAGGTAATAATTTTGGTATTGAGAGCAAAGCTATCAGGCCGGAAAGTTTATTATGGCATCTTGCCGATCTCGATAACAGGGCTTATCCATTCGACAGGATTGGCATACAATATTCAGGTTACCGCACTGATAATGCACCTCCATCAACAGCAGCATGCGAGCTCGTTAAGCAATGGAATTCAAAATACGAATACCCGAAGCTCAGGCTGGCTCTTGCCAGTGAATTTATGGAATATGTCGGGAAGAATTATGCCGACAAGCTGCCGGTTCATCGAAATGCATGGCTTGACTGGTGGACCGATGGTTACGGATCGACATCACGCGAGACTGCCGAGGTAAGGAAAACGCAGAATATGAAGCAGGTTGACGAAGGTTTATTCGCTATGGTCTCTATGATGGGAGGTGAGCTGAATCCTGATCTTGAATCCAATATGGATCATATAAGCGAGAATGCAATATTTTTCGATGAACACACCTGCGGGGCTTCGACCAGTATCAATGCTCCATTTTCTGAAAACTCAACGAGACAGTGGCTTCAGAAAGGGGCTTATGCATGGGAAGCTCTCAAGAAAGTAACACTCCTGAATGAAGAAGCGCTCGCCCGCTTTCAGCCATATCTTAAGAAAGCTGCTTTCCCGGTAATTTATATTATCAATTCCCTCGGATGGCAACGCTCCGGAGAGATTGAATTATTTATTGATAATGAGGTAATCCCGGTTGAGAACAGGGTTAAAATAATTGATCTGGCAACCAAAAAGGAGATACCTGCACAGATACTTACCAAACGTCGTGAAGGTGCATACTGGATTCTTGAAGTAAGCGATATACCGGCAATGGGATATAAGGCTCTTAAGATAGAGGTTACAGATCAGGCTGCTTCCGATGAGACCGGTACCAATGTTGCGACACTCGAAAATAAATATTATAAGATTGCTATCGATAAAACAACAGGATCCATAAGCAGTCTTTTTGATAAAGAATTAAATCAGGAAATTGCAGACGGACAGAACAAATATGATGTGGGACAACCTGTAAGGGAAACAATATTGAACAGGAGACAAATGACTCCTGCCCAGACAACTGTTTCTAACGTAAAAGTCGCTCCCGGTGTTAATGGTTCAGTGTGGGAAAGCGTCCGTATAATCTCAGATCTGGATGGTTTTGAAAAGGGTACAGATGGCTCTCCAAAAGGTATAGAGACAGAGATCAGGCTTTATAAGAATGTTAAGAAAATAGAGTTCAGATATATGGCTCATAAAGAAATTCTTACTGATCCCGAAGCTCTCTACGTGGCATTTCCTTTTTCATTACCGGATTCCAGGATAGTGTTTGAGACAATAGGCGGGACACTTACCCAGGGAGGACAATTGCCGGGCTCATCTTCTGACTGGAATGCTGCTCAGAACTTTGTATCGGTTCGCGGAAAGAAAGGACAGATAATCCTTGTAAGCAACGAGATCCCTCTATGGCACTTCAGCGACTTTAATATGGGTAAGTTTGAAAGATATCCGAAACCGGGTAAGACATGGCTCTATTCGTGGGTGATGAATAACTACTGGACAACGAATTTCAGAGCATTCCAGGAGGGAGGATTCAGCTGGAGTTATCAGATAACATCAACTGCCGATACAACCAACTCGTTTGCAACGAAATATGCCTGGAGTCAGAGGAATCCATTTCCGACAAGGACTTTCCCTGCCGGGGCTGATGAGTTAAAGGATCCTTCCATTGAAACCCTAAGGATTTCCGGTCCCGCAAATGCAATGCTTGTAAACAGCAGACCTGCATTCAAAGCTGATGGAACGATTCTTCTTCACTTCCGGGAACTTGAAGGCTTGCCTGCGGAGCTAAAGTTAACATCTGCAATTTCCGGTCGGGCTATTAAAAGAATAACAGAGGTCAACACAGTTGGTAAACAGATCGGTCAGCCTTTATCATCGATTCTACTGAAGCCATACGAGGTCAGGTTCATCGAAGTGGAATTCTAAACGGATGTACACACCCCTAAATCCCTGGAGGATGAACAGAAGATCAG
>CAZKMH010000543.1:0-2994 GCA_964553395.1 uncultured Rikenellaceae bacterium
ATTCTTTTTGTGGTGTTTCTGGTGATTGCGATTGCCACATTCGTTGTCAACCTGACGCGCGGGCGCTAGGTCAAGCGTGTTCTAGAATTGAAACTGGCGAAAAAATTAGCGGGAGCATCGCATGATTCAGGTTGCCATCGTGGACGACCATCAGATTGTCCGGACCGGCTTTCGCGAGCTGTTGAGCGAAGATTCGTTGATCAGCATCGTCTTCGAAGCGGCCAACGGTGACGAGGCACTCGAAAAGTTGCGTACCTTGCAGTGCGGCGTCCTGTTGCTCGATATTTCCTTGCCGGGCAAGAGTGGCGTCGATGTGTTGCGTGCGGTGCGCCAGCGTCATCCCGAAATCAAGGTGCTGATCCTGAGCGGTTTTCCCGAGGAGAGCTACGCGCTCGCCATGATCAAGAACGGTGCGAACGGGTATCTGTGCAAGGACTGCGATCAGGAAGAGCTGTTGCGAGCGATCCGCATGGTGTCTACCGGACGCCGTTATGTATCCGCGCGCACTGCCGAACTGCTTGCCGACGAAATGAGCGGCGAGCGTAGCGGTGTGCTGCATGAGGCCTTGTCGGACCGCGAGCTCCAGGTGTTCCTGCGACTGGCGCGCGGCGAATCGGTGTCGGACATCGCCGGACAGTTGCATCTGAGCGTCAAGACCATCAGCACGTATCGCTCGCGGGTGACCGAAAAACTCAACGTCGCCAGCAATGCCGAATTGGCTACATATGCATTACGACATGGCCTCATCACCCAATAAGACACCCTCTCCGACGACCGACACGAGTCGGATGCCGCACAATGCCTCTATGCTGAAAGTCTTTCTGATCGAGGATTCTGCTCTGCTGCAGGAACTGCTCGCCGACATGTTGAACGAGCTCGACGGGATCGAGTTCTGCGGGTGCGCCGAGGGCGAAGCCGAGGCGCTGCACCGGCTGGCGGAAACCCCGGTCGACCTGGTGATCATCGATATCGAGCTCAAGCAGGGCAGCGGCATCGGGGTGCTGGATGCGCTGCAGACCGATTCGGACCTGTATGGCAGCCCGCGCAAGGCAGTGCTGACCAACTATGCGCATGCCACCATGCGGCAGCGTTGCGAACACTTTGGGATGGATGCGTTCTTTGATAAATCCTTGCACATCAACCAGTTGATCGATTACGTGGTCGAAACGGCGGACAAAAAATCCAGGTCCTGAGTCTTTGTTCTGAATCGGGTCGCCATGCGCTATTCAGGCAGGCAGAACAGCCCGGATCGTGACGCCGGCGCCCGGGGCGGTGCGGATATCGAGTTGCCCCCCGTGGGTGAAGACCCGATGCTTGATGCCGGCAAGCCCATGACGCGCGACCTTGGGCGAGTCCAGGTCGAATCCGACGCCGTCATCCTCGATCGCCAGTTCGATGGCTGTCGGGGTGAAACGCAGCGACACGCCGACATGGCGAGCCTGGGCATACTTGCGGATGTTGGTAAAGGCCTCCTGAACGATGCGGAACAGGCTGAGCGAGACCGCTTCGGAGAGTTCGGGTTCGGCCTCGGGCAGATCCGCTTTCACGTCGATTCCCTCGATCTGCCGGAATTCCTCAATCAGCGCCTTTAGCGCCTCGATCAGTCCCAGGTCATACAGCAGCGCCGGCCGCAGGTCGTTGGTGATCCTGCGTTTGAGTGTGATTCCGCCGATCAGGCTCTGGCGCAGGCGCGCCATGCGTTGCGCAACGAGCGCCTGCGACTCGGGCGGCAGCTTGCGTTCGATCCAGTCAGCGTCGAGTTTGGCTGCGGTCAGCAGCGCGCCCAGTTCATCGTGCATCTCGCGCGCAAGATGGAGTTTCTCCGTTTCCCGCACCTCGGTCAGATAGGTCGCAAGATGGGTTAACTCTTCGGTGCGCTGGCGCACTTCGCGCTCGAGCCGTTCATTTTCCGCTTCCAGCATAAGATGGATTTTTTCTCGCAGCTCCTGTTTCTTCTGCTGCTGCGAGATGGCCAGCACCAATAGCAAAAGCGATGCGATAGCCAGCAGGATGGTGCTGATCCGGGCGTTCTCGAAGCCGTTTACCGACTGCCTGACGTTCTCCAGGTTTGCCGTGAGCAGTTCGACTTTCATCGTGTTGTGCAGGCGTTTGTAGGCATCCATCGCCCTGTCGGCTTGGTCAACCCAACCTTTTTCCAGCGGCATGCCGCGTTCAATGTTCCGGGTGGTTAGATCCATACGGGCAGCCAGGGCCTGCGCTTGTTTGATGAGTTCGGCTGTTGTGGCGGGCCGGTCGTCCTTGTGGTCGTCTTTGATGACCTGGAGGCTTTCACGGATTTTTTTGGCACTCGCCCGATAGGACGCGAGGTATGCCGGGTCGTGGGTAAGTGCGTATCCGCGGGCCGCTGATTGGGTGTCAAGTAACAGCAGGTTCAAGTGATCCAGATGATTGGCGTGTTGGCTCGAAATCCCGAATTGTTTCATCGCCTCGAGCCCGGCCGAGGCTTGCATGTAGCTCGCCACCAGCATGCCGATCAGAAGCGCCATGCCGACGGCCAGATAAAGATGGGTGCTGAGGCGCAATCCATCGCGCCATTGCGACGGGGCACGACTCGGGGCGGGGGAGGCTGTATTCGGCATGATGGGCTTGGTTACGAGAGTCCTGGAACGCGTTATTGCAGGAATCATCCGACAGGTCAATCGGTGCCACGGAGGTGAGCATCTGTTCCCCCAATCACGCAAACGTTCCAACGAACCGACCATGCCCCATGCGGGAAAGCATTCGGGCGATGGAAGAGGAGCACGCCGACGCGCTGTCGGATCGGTGGCACTAAACGCGCGGTGCCTCGGCCGCTTCGCTAGTTTTTCGGGTTCTGCCGGCTGGACGTTGACGTGAGATCAGGCCATGTCTTGGGCAGCAGCACCCACATGCGGCCGCGCTGCTTCATGCGGCCGGCGAGTTCGCCCGCATCAACGCCGAAGCCCCAGAAGAAATCGGCGCGCACGCCGCCGCGGATGGCGCCGCCGGTGTCCT
>CAZKMH010000544.1:0-2992 GCA_964553395.1 uncultured Rikenellaceae bacterium
GGACCTCGAGGATCATCGGTACACCTTGCTGCGCAGGAACGGGAACTCCCGCACGCCGAACAGGCCCCGGGGCCGTACCAGCATCGTGACGATCAGCAGCAGGGGGATGAGGACCCAGCGGAACTCGATGTATTCCGGCGGGAGCGCGACGCGCATCCCTTCCAGGAGGAAGACCCAGGCGAAGGAGGCCACCAGCGTACCGCTGATGTTCCCCAAGCCGCCCAGCACCACGATCATCAGGACGTCGAACGATTTCAGGAAGTCGAAGGTGCTCGGGTGACCGACCCCACGATCGCCTTCACGCGCTGCTGGTTCACAAGGAGGTTCGCCACGTTCGCCGCCTCCGTGGCGTCGTTCTTGTCGTCCTGGATGACGTAGGTGATCTTCATCCCGGCGACGCCGCCCCTGGCGTTCGCCTCCTCTACGGCGATCAGGAAGGAGTTCCGGACCGATTCGCCGAACGTCTTGACGTCTCCGGAAAGCGGCGTGATCAGCCCGATCTTGATCTCTTTCGCGTGGGAGGGGGCAACCGCCACCAGGGCCGTCAAAAGAACCGCGAGAAAAAGAGGTGCACGCTTCATCGTTCCTCCATTCGGTACGCCAGGGGATGGGCATGGCGGGGTGGAACGAACCCCGACGTGTATCTTACCCGAAGAACGGCTTTCACCTGAGCGTTTCCGCGAAGAAGGTCTTCATCGCCTCCCACGAGCGCCGATCGGCCCTCTCGTTGTACGCCCTCCCCTTCGAGTTGTCGCTGCCCGCCTCGGGGTTGGTGAATCTGTGGACGGCACCCCCGTACGAGACGAACTGCCAGTCGACTCCCCCCTTGCGCATCTCCTCCTGGAACGCATCCACCTGCTTCGGAGGCACGCTCGGGTCGTCCCCGCCGTGGAGGGCCAGCACCTTTCCGCGGATGTTCTTCGCATCCTCGGGCGTCGGCGTGTCCAATCCCCCGTGGAAGGTCACCACGGAAACCAGGTCCGCACCGCTCCGGGCCAGTTCCAGCGCCACCGTCCCGCCGAAACAGTAGCCGATGGCCGCGAGCCGCGCTCGATCGACCCTGGCGTGGTTTCGGAGAACGTCAAGCCCCGCCGCGGCGCGGGCCCGCATCAGCTTCCGATCCCCCCTGTATAAACCGGCCAGGGCGGCCGCCTCCTTCGCGTCCTTCGGCCGCGCGCCTTTGCCGTACATGTCCAACGCGAAGGCGACGTACCCCAGCCCCGCCAGTTGCTCCGCCCGCATCCGGACGTACGGATCATGCCCCATCCACTCGTGGACGACCAGCACCCCCGGCCGTTTCCCCGTGAGGGCGGCGTCGTACGCGAGGTACCCCTCAAGGACGACATCGCCGTGCCGGTATTCCACCACTTCGGTCGAAACCTCCGCGCGTGCCGGGGAAAGGCCGGCGAACACGAATGCCACCGCGAGAACTGTCACGAATGTTTTCATCTCCTTACCTCCTGCGCCTCCGTCCTGCAGATTGTCAAACAAGGGGGCGTGTCTCGACCACCTTGAAGTACGCAACGTGTTTCACCTCCTCCGGGATCCCGGGGCTCACCATGCCGGTCCGCTCCCGGATCTTCACCAGCATCTCCCCGGAGTCCTCCGTGCGGGTGAGCGACAGCGTCAGGCGCCCTCCCCGGAACCCCTCTCCCGGGGCGAAGTAGGTGTAGGACGCGTTCGGGTTCTCCCGGACGTTGTTCCACGTCCTGCCGTCCGTCATCCCCCACGCGACCGTTTCGTCGTCCACTATATGGGGAACCGCGTACACCGCCATGTTGACCACCCCGGCCTTCGACGCGGTGCCGATCACGCCGCGACCTCCCGGCTTCAGAACGTCCCCGATTTTCATCTTCCTTCCTCCCGATGGATGAATTCGACCAGCATTCGATCCGCCCGCGGAAGGGCGAACGTCCCTTCCCCGTGCCCCGGGAGCCACCCCGTCCCCTCTCCCGCCGGCAACGCGCCCCCCGACATCTCGCAAAGAAAGCCGTGAAGGGTGATCCGGTAGTGGGAATAGGCATGTCGTACGGCTCCCACCTCACTTTGAAGCACCGCGCGCACCCGAAGTTTCTCCCGAAGCGAACGCCGCAGGGCATCCTCAAGGCTCTCCCCCGGGTCGCGCTTTCCCGAAGGGAAGGCCCACAATCCCCCCAGAAGCCCGTCGGATGGGCGTCGCATCAGGAACATCGCGCCATCCGTCCGACGGAACACCGCCGCCACGACGTCGTGATGAGGGATCATTTTCTTCGCGCGTTTCGGAGGGATCGAATCCTGCAGTCCCCGGAGGCAGGAGGAACAGCAGGATCGCAGGGGACACTCCCGGCACCGGGGTGCGTTCGGCAGGCAGACGACGGCGCCCAGGTCCATCACCGCGAGGGCCGTGTCCCGACCTTTCCCCTTTCGCACCAGGCTGGCGGATCGTTCCCATAGGACCCTCTCCACCCGGCCGGACCGGGGATCCCCTTCGACGGCGAAGAGACGGGCGACGACGCGACGGGCGTTCGCGTCGAGGATCGGGACATCCGCCCCGAAGGCGATCGCGGCGATCGCCCCTGCCGTCGATCGGCCGATCCCGGGGAGCGCCAGGAGCGCCTCCACCGTGCGCGGCACCCTGGCGCCGTGGCGAGCGACGAGGATCCCGGCGGTCTTGTGGAGGTTTCTTGCGCGGGAATAGTACCCGAGTCCCTCCCACGCCTTCAGGACGTCGTCCAGCGACGCCCGGGCAAGGGATCCCACATCGGGAAATTTCAGGAGAAAGCGTTCGTAGTAGGGAGCGACGGTTTCGACCCGGGTCTGCTGGAGCATGATCTCCGAGACCCAGATGCGGTACGGATCCCGGGTCTCCCGCCACGCCATCGGACGGGCCGCCGTCCGGAACCACCTCAGGAGCGCGGCGGAGATCCACGCGGCGGTTTGCGGATCTTCCTTGAAAATAAACGGCCGGCCCCCAAGGAGGGATACCGGCCGTTCCGGTGCGATCCGCGGCGTT
>CAZKMH010000545.1:0-2964 GCA_964553395.1 uncultured Rikenellaceae bacterium
AACTGGTGAAATATGATGCTGTAGAAAATCGTAATCAGTACTGTACCTGCAATCCAGATGAGACCTCTCAATAGCTTTTTCTTCCAGGAAAGAGCTACCTGCTTGTACTGCAAATCATTAAGATCAAGAAAATATTTCCGGTTTCCCATGCGAAAGGTCCAGATTTCGAGTATTTATTAACAGGCAATGGACAAATCTAAACAAAAAAATCAATTTTCCAAGTCAATTTCAGGTATATTTACGAATTTCAAAATATTTTTAGAAGATGAAGGCACAGGAGCTGAGAGATGAATTCCTGGAATTTTTCCGGTCAAAAGGACATGAAATTGTACCATCAGCGCCGATGGTAATTAAGAATGATCCCACCCTTATGTTTACAAATGCCGGGATGAATCAGTTCAAGGATATCTTTCTCGGGCACGGACAGCCGAAGCAAAAAAGAGTTGCAAATTCACAGAAATGCCTCAGGGTTTCCGGTAAGCATAATGACCTGGAGGAAGTCGGCCGCGATACATACCACCACACAATGTTTGAAATGCTTGGAAACTGGTCATTCGGGGATTATTTTAAAAAGGAGGCCATAGAATGGGCATGGGAGTTTCTGAATGGTAAGCTGAAAATCCCGGCAGACCGCATCTATGTAACAATTTTCAACGGAAGCCCTGAAGAAGGAGTCCCCCGCGATGATGAAGCCTTCGGTTTCTGGCAAAAATGCTTCCCGGGATCCCCCGAACGTATACTTGAAGGATCGAAGAAAGACAATTTCTGGGAAATGGGCGAGACCGGTCCATGCGGACCCTGCTCAGAAGTCCATGTTGATATCAGGGATGATGGTGAAAGAAAAAAGCTGCCCGGACATAAGCTGGTGAATAAGGGACATCCCCTGGTAATTGAGGTCTGGAACCTTGTGTTTATACAGTACAACCGTAAATCGGATGGTTCCCTTGAACCCCTTCCGGCGAAACATGTTGACACCGGAATGGGATTCGAACGACTATGCATGATTGTTCAGGGTAAAAAATCAAACTACGATACTGATATTTTTCAATCTGTAATTAGTGAAATCTCCTCAGTGACAGGGAAAAAATACGGCAGCAGTGAAAATTGCGATATTGCAATGAGGGTTATAGCAGACCACCTCAGGGCAGTAGCATTTTCAGTTGCCGACGGACAACTTCCATCGAACAACAAGGCAGGATATGTAATCAGAAGGATCCTCAGGAGAGCCGTCAGGTATGGATATAATTACCTTGAAATCGAAGAACCCTTCATCTACAGGCTTGTGCCTGCGCTTGCATTGGTGATGGGCGACAGGTATCCGGAGTTACGCAATTCGGAGGAACAGATATCAAGGATCATTCTGGAAGAAGAGTCTTCGTTCCTGAAGACCCTGGGAAAAGGATTGAAAATGATAGGTAAAATGATTACCGGACTTAAGAAAGAAAATAAAAATACCCTGCCCGGGAAAGTTGCATTTGAACTGTATGACACCTTCGGATTCCCGGTTGACCTTACACAGCTCATTCTCAGGGAGAATGGCATGCTTCTGGACAATAAGGGTTTCGAAAACGAGATGAAAGATCAGAAGGAACGCTCACGTGAAGACAGCGCTCAGGATGCCGGTGACTGGAAAGTTATCAGGGAAACAGGAGATACTCTTTTCACAGGTTATGAAAAAACTGATGATAAAATATATATAGCAAAATACAGGACAGTAAAGGTCAGGGGAAAGGAGATCTCTCAGCTGGTCTTCGACAGAACCCCATTCTACGCAGAATCGGGAGGGCAGGTTGGAGACACCGGATTAATTTCCTCCGAAAAAGAAAAGATCGAAATCACTGATACCATAAAGGAAAATGAACTTATAATCCACATAGCAGAAAAGATCCCGTCATATCCTGACGCTCAGTTTAAGGCAGCCGTGGATATTGAAAGAAGAAAAATGGCTGCCAGTAACCACACGGCTACCCACCTGCTTCACTATGCGTTACGATCAGTTCTTGGAAAGCATGTGGAACAAAAAGGCTCACTGGTAACGCCTGACAAGTTACGTTTTGATTTCAGTCATTTCAGCAAGCTCAGCTATGAAGAGCTCCTGAAGGTTGAGGAGATAGCAAACCGGCTCGTCAGGGAAAATTACAGCAGAAAAGTAACTGAAAATCTGTCAATTAAGGATGCCGTGTCGATGGGGGCTATGGCACTCTTCGGGGAAAAATACGGTGATACTGTCCGTGTAATTGAATTCGGCGAGTCCGTTGAGGTTTGCGGCGGAACTCATGTTGACTCAACAGCAAATATAGGTTTGATAAAAATTATCTCTGAAGGAGCAATAGCAGCAGGAGTCAGAAGGATCGAAGCAGTTACAGGAGCCAGGGCTGATGAATACATAAACGGGAAGCTGACTTCACTTGATGAAATCGCTGCACTACTGAAAAGCCCGGGAAATATAAGGGAGAATGTCGAAAAACTGATAACCGAAAATATCAGCCTCAGGAAGACTTTGGAAAAATATAAAACACTAACAGCCCGATCTTCTCTTAAAATCCTTGAGGATAAAGCAATAGAAATAAAGGGTATACGCTTCATTTCGGGACAGATCGACACCGATTCGGCCGACACGCTGAAAAGTATCATGTTTGAAGTACGAAAGAATTCTGATAACAGCATAGTAGTCATCGGATCCGCCATCGGGGGAAAAGCTAACCTGGTTGTTATGGTCAGTGACAAACTGGTGAAAGAAAAGAATATAAGCGCAGTAAATATAATTAAGGAAATATCTGCCGAGATAAGTGGCGGAGGCGGTGGTCAGCCTTTTCTGGCAACAGCAGGCGGGAAGAATCCTGAAGGCATTATGAAAGCTGTGAAAAAAGCTGAAGAGTATATCAGAAAGATGTAGACGGCATGGGGTATGCGGCTTGCGGCTTGCGGCTTGCGGCTTGCGGCTTGCGGCTTGCGGCTTGCGGC
>CAZKMH010000546.1:0-2963 GCA_964553395.1 uncultured Rikenellaceae bacterium
ATGAATAAATCCAGTTTCACAAAATTACATTTATTACCCCCTTCCCAGCCTTCCCCCAGGGGGGAAGGTGACCATTTCCCCCTTGGGGAAATAAGAAAGGGGGTAAGAAGATGAAATTGAAAGTGTTTGATAATTAATACGATGTAAATTTGACACACCTGATATTTTGCAGATTATTACTAATTGCCGATACTCATATAAAATTATTAACCTGATTATCCGCAAAAACATCAACCTTTAAACCTTGACATATGTACAATGAACAAATCTTTTCTGTTCCTTGATATCGGTATCTGTTCTCCATCCTGCATCTCAATATATCCACCTTCCCTGCGGATAAATTTGCGGACATATTTAAGGTTTATCAGATGTGAATTATGAGAGCGGAAAAAAGAACGATCGCTCAGAAGATCCTGAAATTCCTTAAGATGTCTTGAAACAAGTATTTTTCGATTGCCTGTTAGGTAAAACCATGAATAGCTTCTGTCAGCTTCGATCCTGATGATCTCTTTTGGATTCAGGTACTCCATCCCGTCGGCAGTAGGAATTGCCAGTCTGGAGGGCGAAGCCGATCTGAGGTTCTCCATCAATACTTTAAGGCTCTCATTGTTGTGTGAATTGTCCCCGGAACGTTTTTGTATCACTTTCTTTACAGCTTCAATGAATTCACTGATATTGACAGGTTTGAGGATGTAATCCACGGCGCTGAACTTAATTGCCTTAATGGCATAGTGGTTGAATGCAGTAATGAACACAACATCAAAATTCTTTTCAGGGAATTGACTCAGCAGGTCGAAACCTGTTCCGTTAGGCATCTCAACATCAAGGAAAACAAGGTCAGGTTTCTTTTCATTTATAAGACTGACGCCTTCATTAACGTCATAAGCCCTGCCGGCAACTTCCAGCTCGGGGCAGTATTCACCAATGATTGAGGAGATAAAATCAACAGCATTATGTTCATCATCAACAATTAAGGTCTTAAGTTTCTTTTTCATACGTTTATTTTTTTATTTTTAATAGTCGTATGGAACCGCATAAAAAAATAATCATTCTTGTTAGTGTAAAAAATGATGATTTTTTTTATGCTTGTTTCATGCCATTACAGGGATTTGGATCTCAACACGGGTACCTACCGGATCTCCGGTGCTGTTCTTCAGATCAGTATAAACAGTATGCAGGGTGGTTCCATAAAGAGAATTGACCAGATCGAGGCGTGAAGTGGTAATCTGCGTACCAAGTGAGTTATGATTACTGTTTCTCATTTTCCTCTTTTCCTGGGCAGCTTCGCGGCCGATTCCATTGTCTTCAATCGTACAAACAATATGATCATCGGCAAGCTTCATATTTATCTTAACAACTCCCTTATCCTCTCTTGGCATTAGTCCATGGCTGATCGAATTTTCCACATATGGTTGTATCAGCATTGTGGGCACCTTGAATAAGAGCGGGTCAATCTCCTCATCGACGTTTATTTCGTAGCTGAATTTATCATTAAACCTGAGCCGCTCAAGATCAAGGTAAAGGGTCAAAGCATCAAGCTCGTCCCGGAGAGGTATGGATGTGTGGTTTGAGTTATCAAGGATCTTGCGCATCAGGCTCGAAAATTTAGTAAGATATGTATTTGTAGCAAGCTTATCGTGCTGGTACATATAGTATTGAATTGAGTTCAGTGTATTAAAGATGAAGTGAGGATTCATTTGCTGCCTCAGATTTACCTGGGTTAGTTCTGATATCCTGTGATTCATTTCGGTGATCCTGCGTCTGGCCTCGATTTTTGATCCCCTGAAGAACAATATTCCTATTATAATTATCAGCAGGATAATTCCGGTAAAACCTACATTCAGCAACCGGTTATTCTTTAACCGCAATGAAAGCAGGGCAACCTCCTTGTTATGAGAGTCGGCTTCATAACGTATCCTTGCATCAGTAAATCCTTTAATATTTTCTGATTTTGTCCATGCATCGTTGAATTTATTATAAAGAACATAATGTATATAGGCGTTTGATGTATCTCCTGATTTTAGATACATATTACTCATATCCATATAAATCCATTGCAAATCGTACAAATCGTTCTCAATTTTTGCCTGGTCAATAGCTTTCTGATAGTATTTTAAGGCTTCTTCTGATTTTTCAAGATCCCGATATATTGTACCGATATTCCCGAGAGAGTTGGCTGAAGCCGAATATATTTTTGCAGGTATGCTGTATTTCAGGGATTCATTATAATAAGAAAGGGCAGAATCGTACATTTTTTCAAGGTAAAAATTCCACCCGATATTTGCCAAAGACGATGGTATAATGGATGTATCCTTCCTTTTTAAAGAAATTTCGAGTGCCCTTCTCAGAAGTGAATCAGCCATTTTGAAGTCTCTCCTTTCAGATGTTGCAGAATCACCACAAAATGATGTTCCCAAACGGTAATACCCCATCGCAGCTGATAAAGAGTCCTTTTCAGTTATTCCTGCATCAATCATCAGCTGAAGATTTTGCCTGTATCCCTTCAGATCCCCGATTGAATTATAAACACTCCCCTGTCCTAAATAACTACCTGGAATTATCCCCTTCAGGTCGTGTTTTTTCGAAAGTACAATCCCTTTTTCGTAGGAATCAATACTCTCCTTAAAGGATCCTGTCCTCAGGTAATACCTCCCGAGAAAAAGCAGAGTTTTTGCCTGTGTTTTATATTCACCGGAACTTTCTGATTTTTCCAATGCCTTTTTAGCTTCTTCCTCTGACATGCTGAAATCACCCAGTCCATAATTATATTCTGCCCTCAAAAGGTGCAGAAGTGGCGGAACGTCTATCTTATTTTTTTCGCGATCGAGTTCCGGAGTCAAGCCGAGAAAGACCCCTTGTTCGACGTCCTCACGGCCCATGAAGCCGAAAGTGGGCAGGCCACGGGCTGTCAGCCCTTCGATCAAATCGGCATGGAGAAAGAAACGGCGGTCATTCAGCCGCAG
>CAZKMH010000547.1:0-2962 GCA_964553395.1 uncultured Rikenellaceae bacterium
CTATTTCGACAGCCCTTTTTAAAAAAGACCGGTCATCGTTTTTCATTCTGCAGTATCTTAATATTGCTTCAGAACAGAAATGATTATAAAAATACACTTAGTTTTGCTACAGGTGGAATAAATTCTGTTCAATATTCTTTTTTTTTAATAAATATATCGTATTTTTGCAGACCCGAAAAAGAGCGGGTTCTAATTTTGAGCTAAAGTATATCAAACGAAAAATTTACACAAGTGGACACCTTAAGCTATAAGACAGTATCGGCAAACAAGGCAACAGTTAATAAGGAGTGGGTGATGGTAGATGCAGAAGGAGCAATTCTCGGGCGTCTTGCATCACTGATTGCCGGCATGCTGAGAGGAAAACACAAGACAAACTTTACTCCTCATGTGGATTGCGGCGACAATGTCATTGTAATTAATGCTGAGAAGGTTGCATTAACCGGACAGAAATGGAGTGACAAGGAATATGTCAGATATACAGGTTATCCGGGAGGTCAGAGATTTACAACCGCTGAGGAGTTGCTGAAAAAGAATCCGATAGGTCTTGTCGAGAATGCTGTAAGGGGGATGCTTCCGAAAAACCGGCTGGGCAGGGCGCTTTTCAAAAATATGTTTGTTTACGCAGGTGCCTCTCATCCCCACGAGGCTCAGAAACCCAGGAAAATAGAAATAAAAAACAACTAAAGCACTTATATGGAATCGATCAATACCATTGGAAGAAGAAAAGCAGCCGTAGCCAGAGTATATTTGAGTGATGGCAAAGGCAATATCACAATTAACGGCAGGGATTACAAGGAATATTTCGGAGCTAAGACTCTCCAGTATGTTGTAACCCAGCCTCTGCTTCTTTTAAATGTAGCTGATAAATATGATGTGGTTGTGAATCTTGAAGGCGGTGGTGTGAAAGGTCAGGCTGAAGCTCTCAGGTTAGGAATAACAAGGGCACTTGTCAAAATCGACGAAGAGAACAAAAAACCGCTTAAGGCCAGTGGTTTTATTACTCGCGATCCACGCGAGGTTGAAAGAAAAAAGCCGGGAAGACCAAAAGCCAGAAAGAGATTCCAGTTCAGCAAACGTTAATTATCAACTGGTTCCTCAATAGAGATGCAAGTTTAGTATCTAAATTGCGAAGACTCCCGCAAGGCTGGACTACTCCGCGATTGAAAGTAAAGAATGTAAACTTAAATTTTAATACATGCCAAGAACTAATTTCAAAGAATTACTTGATGCCGGAGTACACTTCGGACACCTTAAAAGAAAATGGAATCCGGCAATGGCTCCTTACATATTTATGGAGCGCAACGGGATCCACATCATCGACCTTGAGAAAACAATCGTAAAACTCGATGAAGCTGCCTCAGCAATGAAGCATATTGCCAAATCGGGTAAAAAAGTACTTTTTGTTGCCACCAAGAAACAGGCAAAGGAGATCGTTTCTGAAAAAGTAAAAAATATCAACATGCCTTATGTTACCGAGCGGTGGCCCGGAGGTATGCTTACCAACTTCCCGACTATCCGCAAGGCTGTGAAAAAGATGGGATCGATAGATAGGATGGCTACCGACGGTACTTTCTTAAACCTGTCCAAACGCGAGAAGCTTCAGGTCACAAGGCAGAGAGCCAAACTCGAAAAGAACCTCGGAAGTATTGTCGATCTGACCCGCCTCCCTTCCGCACTCTTCATCGTTGATGTGTGCAAGGAACGTATTGCAGTCAGAGAAGCAAAAAGGCTCGGTATCCCTGTTTTCGCCATGGTCGATACAAACTCAGATCCGTCTGATATAGACTTCCCGATCCCTGCAAATGATGATGCATCAAAATCAATCTCACTGATCATCGAGGTTTTATGCCAGTCTATCGAGGAAGGCCTGAATGAGAGAAAAATTGAAAAGGACAAGGAACCCGGACTAAAGGATAAGAAGATCATAAGGAAAGAGCTTGAAACAAAAGATATTCCGGCTGTACTGATAGAAGCTATTGTTGAGGATGAGGAGGAAGAGGAAGCCGAAGAAGAAACCACGGTTTTGAAATCAGATGACGAAGAGGAGATTGCAGAAATTCAGGATGAGACTGAAGATGAGGAAGAATCATAAAAAGCTAATAATACCGAAAAAAATATAATAATGAGTACAATTAGTGCTGCAGATGTTGCAAAACTGAGACGGGTAACCCTTGCGGGTATGATGGATTGCAAAACGGCTCTTGAGGAGGCCGACGGCAATTTTGACAAGGCTATTGAAATAATACGTAAAAAAGGCCAGGCAATCGCCAGCAAGCGTGCCGACAAAGAGGCTTCAGAGGGAGTTGTCCTTTCGAAAGTAACCTCAGACGGAAAACTTGGTGCTCTGATAGTGCTTAACTGCGAGACTGACTTTGTTGCAAAAAATAATGATTTCATAGCATTTGCAAATAAGATACTCGATATTGCCCTCGCAAATAATCCTGCTGATATTGAGGCACTTAGAGCACTCCCCATGGACGGTGGCAAAGTTGGTGCAAAGGTCGTCGAATATATCGGGATCATCGGGGAAAAGCTTGAACTTTCTTACTATGATAAGATTGAAGCTCCTCACGTACACGCATACATTCACCCGGGGAACCGGCTGGCAACCCTTGTGGGCTTTACAAAAAGCGGAAGCGACATCCAGGTTTACAAGGATGTTGCAATGCAGATTGCTGCTATGAACCCGGTCGCTGTCGATAAATCCGATGTACCGCAGGCAACCATAGACCAGGAACTCGAGATAGGAAGAGAACAGGCCAGACGTGAAGGAAAACCTGAAGCAATGCTCGGAAAGATAGCGGAAGGTAAACTTGCCAAGTTCTACAAAGAAAACACCCTGCTGAACCAGGATTTTGTCAGGGATAATAAGCAGACCATCGGTCAGTATCTGAAATCGACAGACAAGGATCTCACCGTAACCGGTTTTAAAAGATTTACACTGAACCTCTGAACTTGAATT
>CAZKMH010000548.1:0-2961 GCA_964553395.1 uncultured Rikenellaceae bacterium
TCATGAACTTAATTGTTTGTTGATTAATTATTTCCTGACAAAGGTTTGAGATATTAAGCGTTTATAATAATTTAATACGACGGATTGTTGAAATTTGCTGACGGGTTGTTAGGGAATTGGTCATTGAAGGCGTTGATTGACCATAATCAGCCAGAATAAACTGACCGCAAAAAGCAGGATATAATTACTTGCCGTTTAGTTATGTATATTTATTGCAATTTAACGGATAAAATGTGGTCATTAAATTCGATTTTTGCAATCAAATCTCAACCCAGATTCTAATGAATAAAAATATCATGACGTCAGTTATTCTGTTGGTTGGAGTAGCTTTATTGAACTTTGGAAAATTGCATGCACAGGCCAACTATTATCAGCAATGGCCATCGTTCAGAGGTCCAATGGCTTGTGGCTATCTGGTAAATTCCAAAACTCCCGCCGCCTGGAATATAGATAATCCGAAAGATATAAAATGGAAGACCTCTATTCCTGGATTGGGTCACTCGTCTCCTGTTATCTGGGATAATAACCTTTTTGTCACAACTGCAACAACCAACAAGAACGATGAGTCATTAAAACTTGGACTCTATGGAAATATTGACGAGGCTAATGACAAGAGGGTTCATGAATTCAAAGTCTATTGCCTCGATAAAACCAATGGAAAAATTCTTTGGGAAAGGGTTGCACATAAAGGAATTCCCAAATCGAAACGACACACAAAATCAACCCAGGCAAATTGCACACCAGCTACCGATGGTAAATACCTTGTTGTGCATTTTGGTTCAGAAGGCTTATTTTGTTACGATTTAAAAGGAAAGCTGATCTGGGAAAAAGACATGGGAATCCTTAATCCGGGCCCTTATACCGATCCTGGCATAGAATGGGGTTATGCAAGTTCACCTATAATATATGAGAATAAAATCATTATTCAGTGTGATATACCTGAAAAGCCTTGTATCCTTGCTCTGGATATTACTTCAGGGAAAGAGTTATGGAGAACCTCCCGTGAAGATGAGGTATCAACCTGGTGTACTCCTGCCGTTTATACTAAAAACGGGAATACCCAGGTCATTGCCAATGGATACCGCCAGATATGCGGATATGATTTTGAAACCGGGAAAAAGATCTGGAGGTTGAGTAACGGAGGCGATGCCCCTGCTCCAACCCCCGTTATTGCTAACGATCTTATCTATCTGAATAGTGCACATGGAACCTTTTCACCGATTTTTGCAGTCAGACCCGATGCAAAAGGCGATATCACCCTGGATGCTGCAAGTACCAAAAATCAATACATTGCCTGGAGCATTAAACGGGGCGGGGCATATATGCAAACTCCTCTAATTTATCAGGGACTTCTGTACAATCTGAATATTAACGGTATGCTTACCTGCTTCGATGCTTTGACTGGCGAGATTAAATATAAAGAGAGCTTTAAAGAAGCATTCTCTGCATCCGCTATAGCTGCTGACGGAAAAATTTACTTCAGTGCCGAATCGGGAAATATATATGTTATAAAAGCCGGACCGGTGTATGCCCTGTTAGCTAAAAACTTTATTAAAGATAATTGTATGGCTACCCCTGCTGTATCAGGCAATACTCTATATTTCAGGACTCAGCATTTTGTAATTGCAATCGAATAAAGAGCAGGTACTGCAAACCTCGGCTCAATTTAAATACTTACAGATTCCACTCAATTGGGGAAAAATTGGACCTGACGAATCCTGTCCGGAGAAAGTCCACTGCCAAAAACTGTAGTTGGATATTTGTCGTTATATTATGTATGTCAACTGTTATCAGACCTTCTTATAGTGGTCATGGCAGGACGGATTTTTTAATAAGGGATTATGTTTGATTATTATATATCTTCCATTTGGTAAGCCCAGAACGAAGATAATTTCTGGACTGGAAAGAAGCCCGATATCATGATGATTGCGTCTCCCCTGAGCAGATGGATTTTTATTGAAACAGGCTTTCTTAGATAAATTATGCGGCCTTATTCTTTATAATCAAACACATTAAGGATGGCTAATTACCTTTGAAAATATGCGAATGATATAACTTATTTCTAAAATTATGTAATAAGATTAAGGGTGTATAGACTTTCCTTTGTACCTGAAATTCATTCAAAGCTTAAAATTAAAAAAATGAACACAACAGAATTAAAAGGAAACTGGAATCAGCAGAAAGCAAAGCTCAAACAGAAATTTGCAGTCTTAACTGACAATGACCTTATGTATGAAGAAGGCAGGAAAGAGGAGATGTTTGCCAACCTTCAGATCAAACTTGGTAAAACAAAAGAAGAATTTCACAAGATTCTTTCAGCTCTATAATCATTTGTCTTATCAAATAGAGCCTCAGTTATTTTTAAGTTTTTAAACCAAATTATCTATTAGTTATGAAAAAAGTATTAGTTGTCCTTGTATTAATTATGGCAGTTCTGGCGGTCAATGCACAAGCCACCAAAACCACCGTCAACAAAGAAACGCCCGTCCGCACTACTGTCCTGGTAGCTGATCTTCAAAAAGCTATAACAGACAATATTGCAAAAGATTATGTCGGTTATACTATTAAAGAAGCAACAAAAGTCACTACAAAAGACATTGTTACATATGAAGTAGTTGTTGTCAAAGAGACTGTGACCGAGACACTTGAATATGACAATGACGGAAAATTTGTTAAAAAGATACTTCCGACTCCGGAGAAAGAGTAATTAAAATTGGTATAATCTTACCTTTTAGTTTAGGAATTGTAAATCCATCCACCTGAATTGATTTTCAGGAGGATGGTTTTCCATTCGTGTAAACCGGATATTCCGGGTTCAGAGTTGGACGATTAAAAGGAAAATGTCGGGAATTAAGATGAAATTACGCCTCCTGATGTAGCCTTTTCGATACATGAAAAAATAAAAAGTTCCACCATTCACATTATTGATCATGCCGGGCATTTAAGCAATATGGAAAATCC
>CAZKMH010000549.1:0-2960 GCA_964553395.1 uncultured Rikenellaceae bacterium
ATTTCGATCATCGGTAAACCGGAAGATTTTGATCAGGATGAAAGTGAAGAATCAGCCCGTGGATTTATTCAGGGCCAGAGAAAAAAGATGTTCCGTAACCCTGATGATGCAATCATCGGTGGAGTTTGCGGAGGGATTGGCACTTATCTCGATACCGATCCGGTATGGTTCAGAATACTTTTTACAGTGGTCGCACTGATGGGAGGAATCGGTATTTTCGTATACCTGGCTCTCTGGATAGCTCTTCCATCAGCAGTAACCGAATCAGATAAAAAAGAAATGTACGGAGCTTCCTATAGCACGGCTATTGCATCCGGAACATTCAGACAACCCCACACAACGACATCAAATGTCGGCCATGCCATTAACGAACTCTTCAGAGCTATTGGCAAGGTTCTTTTTGTGATTTTCCGTGTTCTGTTCATAATGACGGGTATTGCACTTGTACTGGCAGGATTTCTCACCCTCCTTTCATTTATAATGGTGTTCATATTCAAGTTCCCGGGAGCTTTCTCCACTGATGCAGCAGGGGTAAATATAAGTTACCTGCCAGAATTTCTTAATTATGTTTTAACACCGGCCCTGGTTCCCTGGATTAAATTCCTGCTGGCGATCGTGGTAACAATTCCGCTTCTGGCCCTGATATATTTCGGAGTAAGAATGATATTCTGGTTCAGGGCAAAAGACGGGATATATCTGCTTGCCGGCCTGATAATCTGGGTAGTCAGTATTGCGGCTCTCTCAATCATGCTTTTCAATGAAGGAATAAGCTTTGCCGAAACAGCTAAATCTATATCGGATGACCACTTCGCAGCAGTACCAGACACGATTTATGTCATTCCGGGAAGGACAATATCGGACCTCCCCATTGATAATGAGATCATTGTATCGGATAATGATTACGAGATTTATATTTCTGATACCGAAAAGCAGGTTTATATACGGACCTCTCTTAACTTTTCACCCTCAGATAATAATTCAGCATGGGTATCGGTCAGGAAGCGTTCGGCAGGACGTTCAAGAATGGACGCTACTGAAAAAGCGGACAGACTGATCTACAATTATAAGATATCGGGCGACACCCTTATCCTGGATGAGTTCTTTACCTTCCCTAATAGCACAAAGTGGTCATTCGACGGCGTTCACATAACTTTGCATGCACCTGAAGGGACTGTCATCTATCTGGATAAAACCACCGAAAGACAATTCCATTCATCTGATGATTATGATTTTGTTAAAGATCATGGTAACAGGTTCTGGCTGATGACTGAAGACGGATTGGACCATATAGATCCGGGTGACAGATTTGAAAGATAGCTTCCTGGTTTTCATTCCTTATATTTTCAACAAATCCGGTGCTGTTCCTGGCACCGGATTTTCTTTTCAATAAGGTGCAAATGGTGAATTTTACCTGTGAAGTCAGTTGAGGAACAACTCATCATTGTCAGCCACAAACATCCTTGTGCTTTTTGAATAGACACCATCCACCGGATCGGGATAGACCAGCTCAATGTAGAATGCCCTGTATCCTGAGTCCGGATGATCGACTTTTATTCTAATTTCGGGAGAGCTGCCTGATTCAATATCACTGCTGATAAATTGATTATCCCTGAAATCCCGGTCAGGCGAGTCACAAATCCATAGCATTGCTTTCTTCAGCTCAGGCGATGCTTTGACAGTAAGTTCTGTCTTTATTGTATCAGAACTGACCTGCCATTCACATGCAGGATGCCGGCCGTTATTAATCACGATATTGAAAAAAGCGCTCAATGCCTTCATAGCGCCGACTCCGTCACCAAGGCCGTGCCCGACATTGGGCTCATAATGAATATAATTTTCACCGGGGATATCATTAAAATATTTTTTAACAGCATCAACAGGCCAGTATTCATCATTGGTACCGATTATTATCATTTTAGGCATTGTCAGGTGTGCCCGGTACGAATAGGGATCTATCATAGTTGTAAGTTCCTGTCCTTCAGCGGTGTTTAGGTCCTGTGCAATTCCGAGCTTCACATAATCCTCGATCTGGATACTGTAATCTCCCCATACTTCCTTCTGATAGGGGATATTCACCGGCATATTAAGCACATCGATCACCATAGGAACTATTGCCACCACCCTCGGATCCTGCGAACCTGCAAGCCATGTCGTCCATCCACGTTTTGAGGCACCTGAAACCACAAACCGGGAGATCCTGTGCTTAAGCTCCCTCCTTGAATACTTTTGAACTGCGTCCATTGCCCTGATTGTGCTCTTCGTCATCGGGAAAAGGAGCGGCCATGTAAAATCCCTGTCACTTTTAAAGTTGTGCAGGGTGAATGAGATCAGGGCATCCTCAGTAAGGTCATCATACAATGGCTGGTTTGGGATCTGTGAGATAATAGCAACAAGTGCTCTGTTTTTGGCAGCAATCATACTCATTATTTTCAGCAATTCATTATCCCTGCCCTGCCACCTGGGTTCACCATCCTTATTGCTTCCGCCGGTGATGAACAGTAATGCACCGTCGGAATCCATATCATCAGGAGAAATAATCGTCAGCTGATGAACCCACGGATATTCGCGCCACTTCTGTGATGTCAGTCTAATTAACACAACATTAATCCCGTCCGATTCGAATTCTTCTTTAACCTCCCACGAAAAATCCTTATCCCTGGTTTGCACGTACCTCTGAAGTGCAGTATCAGGAGCGACAGGGCTATTATTATCCGAACAGGCAGATAATGCAAGTAACAACACAAGTGATATAAGAGCTGGCCTTTTCATTTCTTTAAGTTTAACAAATTATCAACTAATTTAGATTTTTTTCTGATCAGTATAGCCTGTAACTAATTAAAAACGTCTTGCTCGGTTGAAATCTTAATATATTTGAATTTCAATCACACGTACTCAGCCTCTTGCGCAGCCCTGCAGGCTGGCTCCTCACTAAAACAGCCCTTCGGGGCTGTTTTTTTACG
>CAZKMH010000550.1:0-2959 GCA_964553395.1 uncultured Rikenellaceae bacterium
GAAACTGAACCTGCTGTAACTACGGAGACAAACCGTCTCCTTGAAACTTTACTTAATTTCATTCCTGGAAATTTAAAACCGGTTAAGTCAGGTTATTATAACTTTTGTAATTCAAATTAAGGGAAACTGATTCTTATTTCTTTTTGCCGGAGCCTTTCCTCTGGATCAATATTACACCGGCAGCTCCCTGCGACCCATAAATTGTAGCAGCAGCTCCCTTAAGCACTTCAATAGATTCCACTTCGCCGGGATCAATATTATCTATTGAGTCGACTATTATCCCGTCAACAACAAATAGCGGTTCATTACTGAGAGTAATTGAGGTTAATCCACGGATTTGAATACTGTTCCCGTTCACCTGAACGCCGGAAACAGTACCCGCTATCATCTGGTATATATCGGTATAGAAGACATTTTTCCCGCTTTTCATATCCAGCTTGTTCACCGGGCCGGTAATATTTTCCTGTTTAGTGGAACCGTATCCGATGTTAACTTCCGTGTCCTGCTCCCTGTTTCCCGGCTTTTTATTTTGTAAAGGGGCTATACCTCTCAGTATGAAATTTATTGTTCTCCTCCCTTCAATTGATATCTGATCAACTCCGTTATTAAAAGTGAATACGGATATCATTCCCGCATCAGGTGTTGTTCTGACCTTATAGGAACCTTTACCGTTGGTCACGACATCTGTGGTTTTATTATCGATAAGTATCCTGGCTCCCTCAATGGGATTTCCGGTTGAATCAGTGATAATACCCCGGATTGTAATCTTTTTTGACTTTGGCGCTGAATTCTGGCCAGAAGTAATTAATGGTAGAAAGGCGAATATGAAAACTAATATGATGATTCTCATTTTCATGAGATCAATGATTTGTCGAAAGATAATAAAAAATACTAATCAGCCAAATATTCATATCTTAAATTTGATTTGTTGATACTGCAGGTCAGACAATAACTTTATTAATTAAGTTTGTAAATTAAAAATCTGTAAAATTAAATGAAATGAGAAAGGCAATCCTATCATCAGTTATTTCTGCCAGTTTTATCCTGATTATTCTTTTTCCGGTTACCGCAGGTGGTATTCAGGGCGACACCAAAGGCTGGAAAGCAGGAGTTGCCCGTGTGCTAATAACCCCTGAAGAACCGATCTGGATGGCAGGCTATGCAGCCCGCACCCGTCCTTCCGAAGGTGTTCTTGCTGATCTCTGGGCAAAAGCCCTCGCCATAGAAGATGCAAAAGGGAAAAAAGTTCTGCTCATTACAAGTGATATCCTGGGATTCCCTAAGAAAATGTCAGACCGGATAAGGAACCAGATCGGAGCAAAGTATGGTTTGACTAGGTCGCAGATCATACTGAGCAGTTCACATAATCATTCAGGTCCTGTTTTACAGGATGCGTTGTATGATATTTATCCTCTGGATACAAAACAGATAGAGATCATCGAGAAGTACTCCGCCAGGCTGGAAAAGCAAATCGTAACCCTGGCAGGTGAAGCTCTTCGTTTAATGGCCCCGGCGCAACTCTATGCACAAAATGGTGTAACACGTTTCCAGGTAAACAGAAGCAATAATCCTGCAGCAACATTAGTAATGCAATCAGATCTGAATGGGCCGAATGACTATGCTGTGCCGGTGCTCAAGGTTATGAATGAAGCCGGCGATCTGGTTGCAGTTGCTTTCGGATATGCCTGCCACGCTACTGTTTTGGATATTAATCAATTTTCAGGTGATTACCCGGGTTATGCACAGATTGAACTGGAAAAGATGCATCCGGGTATAATGGCAATGTTCTTTCAGGGGGCAGGTGCTGATCAGAACCCGCTCCCACGCAAAACAATACCTCTTGCCAGGCAATACGGCCGCGAACTTGCAGCTGCTGTCGACAGGGTCCTTGACGAGGAAATGCGCAAACTGGAACCATCCGTTTCGACTGCATATTCTGAGATCAGGTTGTCTTTTTCCGAACCTCCCACAAGAGAGGAATTGATGAAAGTTGCCAAAGAAGCTAAAGATTATCAGCAGCGCTGGGCTGTGAATCAGCTTGCTTTACTTGACAAAAACGGATCTTTGCTGACCTCTTATCCTTACCCGGTTCAGGTATGGAAGCTTGGCGACCAGCCAATTATGGCTCTGGGAGGTGAACTTGTCGTTCAATATGCAATTGAGTTGAAAAAGCTTTTCGGTCAGAATACCTTTGTTATGGGTTATGCTAACGATGATATGGCTTATATCCCATCAGTAACCGTACTTAATGAAGGAGGTTATGAAGGTGAATCATCCCAAAGAGTATACGGGATGCCTGCAAAATGGGCACCTGAAATTGAAACGCTGATACTTAAAGAGCTGGAAAAACTGGCAGTTAAAACCGGTGTGAAACAAGTTGTAAAATAAAGAATATTTAATATGGCAATTGTGATAAACCGAAGGGAATTTCTCTCAAGGAGTTCCATGTCAGCGGCAGGTCTGATGCTGGGTTCCGGTATGACTGATCCCGGATCAGGGAAAAAACCTGATTATTCATTTGATATTATGAATGAAGTGATGAAATACCGGAAAATCGATTCCCATATTCATGTTCTGCTCTCCCCTGCAGCTACCGCTGAAATACAAATTGATTTTGCTGACAGGCTGGGGATTGAAAAGCTGTTTATCTCACGGCCGGTGGTAAAACAGGATGGACCCCACCAGGATTTCAGGGATTCAAACGATATGATGATTAAAGCAATGAAACAGTTTCCTGACAGGTTCATTGCTCAGTTTACCCTGCATCCGAAATACACAAAAGAATCACTGGAAGAGATAAAAAGGTGTGTTGATCAGGGGATGGTCGGAGCGAAAGTATATTATCAGGTTAAGATCAATGATCCGTTATACTATCCGATAATCGAGAAGATGATTGACCTTAAAATGATAATCCTTATGCATTCTCATTGTCAGCTTGGTCTGGGAGGTTACCGGATGA
>CAZKMH010000551.1:0-2956 GCA_964553395.1 uncultured Rikenellaceae bacterium
TTCATCTGTTATTACATTTTCCTCAGGTCCGATCTCATCAAGAAACGAGAGAGCTTTTTCGCAGATCTCATTCAGATCGCGGCTTTTGCCATAAACAAACATGGCAGGAATTACAGCATTGATCAGGAAAATATCAGTCGCCTGTGATCCGGTATTTTTAGGTGAGTGACGGCTCTTCTTCCCGAATACATAATGGTCATTCCAGTATTCCGAAGCAGCAACTTCGAACAGGTATTTCAGTTTTCTGATGTTGCCTGCTTCAATTGTTTTTGAAAATAATCCGCCTGTTTCAGCGAGCATTGCAGCCAGTTGTGACAGCCTGACAGTAGGGAAGTTAGCCGGTCTCAGCCTTGCAAATTTCCATAACCATCCATGTATCGGCTGAATTGAATATTTGGCAGATAGTATTTTATATTCACGGATCAGGTTGATATAGTAGTCATCATTCAAAGCCTCACGGAAAAGCCCTTCATCCAGCAATCCGGCAGTTCCGAACAGCAATGCCTCGATCTGGAATCGATTATCTGCATGTTTCCGGATAATTCGAAACGGAAGCGCTGTTGCAAGCATTTCGAATGGTTCCGTATTAACCCTGAATCCGAAGTACCTCGACAGTAACCTGTAAAATGTCTCCTCCCAGTCATTTCCGGTTTCGGAATATATTTTTAGTATCTGTTCCGATTTTTCCTGCAGCCTTTCAATCACCAGCGAGCCGAGCCAGTGACGTATAAACAATGGATCCAATCCCTCAATCGCCCCCTGACATGCAATAATATAAGGATTATTTACCAGGTCCAGATATTTCTCGAACAACCCGGGATCAAACACAAGCGTTACCGTAAGTACTTCTTCTCCCCTGGAATTGAAAACCTTCCTGTCATTCAGGGCAACCACATGCAGGATTACATTGTCAAACGCCGGATCAAGGTTGTGTCCGTGAGTATCGTAGTGAGAGGCACGGGTATGGATCTCAACATTCCCTGCCCATTCGGTACCTCCGATAAAGAGTCTGGCATTAAAGAAATCGGGTCCAGCATCACGGTTATACTCACCCGGATGGATTACAGTTATCCTGTTCTGTTCATCATCGAATAACGATTCAGGATCATAAAGACCATATTTCCACAGGTAATGGAGGAATTCTTCTTTCATGACGGCACGGATTAAGAATTAGCAGCGAAAGAATAAATATACGAAGAAAAGTGATTCGACGCAAGGGAATTTACTGAAATAATTCAGGTATAACTTGTTATATGAGGTTCTTCTCAGCCAGGTATTGCTCCATCTCCTGCTGTATTTCCATGGCTTTTTCACCTGCGGTATTGTCGAAATTTTTGGAGTTGTCGGCATAGATGATGCTCCTCGATGAGTTGACCAGCAGTCCGCATTTGTTTGTCATTCCGTATTTCGCCACCTCCCGGAGGCTGCCACCCTGTGCTCCTACACCCGGAACGAGCAGGAAATGCTCCGGAATGATCCTGCGTATATCGTTAAACTGATCAGCTCTTGTGGCACCAATGACATACATCAGGTTATCAATTGTACCCCATTTCCGTGAAACGCTTATTACTCTTTCGAAAAGCCTGATACCATCTTCATTGTGATACTGGAAATCGTCTGCCCCTTTATTGGATGTAAGCGCCAGCAGAACAACCCATTTGCCATCATAAGCCAGAAATGGTGTTATGGAATCCTCACCCATGTACGGGGCAACCGTAATGGCATCAAATGCCATATTCTCAAGAAATGCCTTTGCGTACATCTTCGAAGTATTGCCGATATCACCACGCTTTGCATCTGCAATTATAAAAATATCAGGATATTTTTTCTTTATATATTTTACTGTTGCCTCAAGGCTCCTCCACCCATCAGCACCTGACGATTCATAGAATGCAATATTGGGCTTACATGCCACAGCATACTTGTGTGTGGCGTCTATAATACGCCTGTTGAATTCAAATACGGGATCTTTAAATTTAAGGAGGAAGGAGGGTATTTTTTCAAATTCGGAATCGAGGCCAACACAAAGAAATGTTTTTTTCTTAACTATGTTGTTGAACAACCCGGAGTGATTCATATAGAGAAAGTTAGATATTGCTTTCTTTCAATCTTTCTGTATTTTCAGCCATCTGGAGCTTATCAATAATCTCCTGGATATTACCGTCAAGAATTGAGGGGAGATTATAAATTGTCAGACTGATCCTGTGATCAGTCATCCTTCCCTGGGGATAATTATAGGTACGGATCTTGGCTGACCGGTCACCTGTGGAAACCATCGTCTTCCTTTTATGGGATATATCATCCAGATACTTCTGGTACTCAAGGTTATAAAGTCGCGTTCTTAATTCCTTCAGTGCTTTTTCGTAGTTTTTAATTTGTGATTTCTCATCCTGACAGGTAACAACGATTCCTGTCGGGACATGGGTCAGGCGGATCGCCGAGTAGGTTGTGTTGACAGATTGACCTCCCGGACCCGATGAACAGTATGTATCTTTCCGGATATCCTCGTTCTTTATTTCAACATCAAATTCATCAGCCTCAGGAAGAACTACCACTGATGCTGCCGACGTATGGATCCTTCCCTGTGTTTCAGTCTGTGGAACACGTTGTACCCTGTGGACACCTGATTCGTATTTCATTGTTCCATAAACCTTATCACCGGAAACGCTCAGAACGATTTCCTTATACCCGCCTGCTGTCCCCTCCGAATAGCGGTTAACTTCCGGCTTCCACCCCTTTATTTCAAAGAATTTGGTGTACATACGCAACAGGTCCCCGGCGAAGATGCTGGCCTCATCGCCTCCGGTACCGGCTCTTATCTCGATGACGGCATTCTTTTCATCTTCCGGATCAACAGGGATAAGAAGAAGCTTTATCTCCTCCTCCATATCAGGAATTTGTTCATTGAGCTTTTCCAGTTCACCCTTGGCCATCTCCCTCATTTCTTCATCCTTCT
>CAZKMH010000552.1:0-2956 GCA_964553395.1 uncultured Rikenellaceae bacterium
TTTTACTTTGTTCAGTTTATCGTAATAACTCTGGACAACAATTTCCTGTTCGGAGATCCTCTCCCTGGTTCTTTCCTGGTAGTTGCCAACCCTCGGGATTGTCCGGTTAGCATCGTCAATTGTTTTTCCAGCCCTGGCGATCCGGTTTTCGGATTTCTTTATCGATTTAATTGTTTTCTTTTTCTGTCGTTCAAGTGATTTTACATATTTTTCTTTTTCATCCCTTTCTTCCCCGGGTGCCATTGTTGTCAGTTGTGTATTATGCTCAATTAGAGCCGCTGAGACAGATGTAAGATCATTATTAAGAACTATTAGTCTGTCCTTTTCAGTTGAGATGAGCCTGGTATTTGAACGGATGTCCTTATTCATACCTGTCTTGTCTTTATCCAGTGAGCCCAGTTCTTTCTGAAGGTCCCTCAGCTTATTTTCCTCAACTTGTAACTGATAGTTTACCAGTTCGATATACCTGTTTTTTGCAAAGTTGAACACAAAACTTCTTGCCTTTGCATATTCTGTATCAAAGAGAACCCTCTCAATATACTGGTCTTTTTTCAGTTCAAATGTTGCTGTCAGGAGGAGCATAGAATCCTGGTTCTCCAGCCTGCTGTAAACATTTACCGGATTCGGTGTAATATCTTTCAGGATTGCACCGAATATTGTCATATCGCTGTTTTCGGTAACTACCCTCGATTTAGTGCCTGTTTCCAATTCCTTTATCCAGGCTTTGAGAGTATTCTCATAGTTGACTTCCGGTATATTTACGACTATTCCGGGAAGCATCATATTTCCAAACTTTACACTGTCGTCATAAGCTATGACGGGTTTTTGAGCCTTGCCGCCGGTAGAAACCATGATAATCAGCAAAAAGAGTAATATAGATCTTATCATATCTGATAATTTAGGTAGTATGAAACAAACGATCAACTATACAAAATTATGAATTAAATCAATCCTTATAATGATTTAACTCATAAAAATATGGTCGTTTTTGTGTGCAGGAGGGATGACAGATTGTTAAATCGCTCTTTCGCCGAATATCCGGTTTTAGTTATCCTTCAAGCATTGATTTCAGGTTGACTAATCCACCTTCCAGGTCTTTCCCAAGCATGGCATCCATATCCATGAACAAGAGCATGAAATTCATGGGGTATTTAATTTTTCCGTAAAATCCCCATGTTACTGTGGTTACAGAATCGTTTACAGCTGCAAAGGACATATATGCGTTATCCGTTGATTTCATTGGTTCGTAAAACCTTAATTCATAATCGATCCTGTTGCCTTCATTGATAGCTTTTATTTCCTGTTCTCCTTTACCGGCATCCTTATTTAAACTCTCCCAGGCTGAAATGAAACCGACTGTCCCGTCAGTTCCGCGGAATTCTACCTTCATGTTGGGATCTATTTTTGACCAGACGCTGAATTCGCTCTGGTTCTTAAGATATTTTGCATAATCATAAATCTCCTGTTTGGGCAGATTTATGGTGACATTTCTTTCAACCGAGTACTCTTTCTTTACAAAAAGAGCAATAATCAGAAAAAGTACTACAAGGAAAACAACGACAAGAAGCAACCACTTTAAAACTCTTTTCATTTTAATAATGTTTGATTATTAATTCTATTGATTGAACATTAAACAAACTTAATTATAAAAAGTTTAATCCCTGTAATCCTTTGTGACTTAGTGAATCACTATGTCAGCAAACTGTGATTATAAATACTGCTTTAAAATGTTAAGATGAAATATAAAATATCAAATAATTATTTGTTTTTACGATATTTTATTATTTAAAACAGTAAAAAATATAAAGAATGTAATTATATTTGTGCAATTGCTTCATAATATAAACATTGTTTAATATCAGGACTGAAAAACAGACTAATATGACATTCCAGGCAGAAACAATTAAGATATCGTCCGCGTCCGACATGCTTCAGACAGAAGAACTTATCGATTTTATTAAAACAAGATATGAGAAAATCCTGGCAAAACATCTTGATCTTGTCAAGGTGTCGGCACCGGTGGTTGTTCCTGATGGTACAGGGATAAATGATGATCTTAACGGCATAGAACAGCCAA
The DNA here is from genome assembly GCA_964553395.1 of uncultured Rikenellaceae bacterium. Lineage (GTDB taxonomy): Bacteria > Bacteroidota > Bacteroidia > Bacteroidales > VadinHA17 > LD21. The sequence goes on from CAZKMH010000552.1 coordinate 2,078, forward strand.
TAAGCTTTTCCATAAAATCACTGAACGGACAGAAAGCTTCCATTATTCAGTCGCTGGCCAAATGGAAGAGAATGCGTCTGAGATACTACCATATTAAACCGGGTAAGGGAATACTCACCGACATGCGCGCCCTGCGGCCAAGCGAAACTCTCAGCCCTATACATTCGGTTTATGTTGATCAGTGGGACTGGGAGAAACACATCCTTCCCGAGCAAAAGTCATTGAAGCTTTTAAAATCCACCGTTGAGGAGATCTACGGTACCATCAGAATCACCGAAGCGGAGTTATACAAGAAATATAAGTGGCTTATACCGCAATTACCACCTTCAATAACTTTCATTCATGCCGAGGAGTTGCTTCAGCAATATCCCGGACTGGCACCGAAACAAAGGGAGTGGGAAGCTGCAAAGAAGCATAGAGCTATTTTCATTATCGGCATAGGTAACAGACTGAGCAATGGTCAGCCGCATGACGGCAGGGCTCCCGATTACGACGACTGGAGCTCTCTCAATGATGACGGATATCACGGATTGAACGGGGATATAATCTTCTGGAACCAGGCTATAAACTCAGCATTCGAAATATCCTCAATGGGAATTCGCGTCAACAGCGAATCGATGGAGAAGCAGCTGGAGATCACAAACTGCCAGGACAGAAAGAGCCTGCTGTTTCATAAACTGCTGCTCAGCAATCAACTCCCGTTAAGTATAGGCGGTGGTATAGGACAGTCGAGACTTTGCATGTTCCTTCTGAGGAAGTTGCATATCGGCGAAGTCCAGTCGAGTATATGGCCGACTGATGTTATGAAACAATATGAAGGGAAGGATGTAAAACTACTTTAAAGTACCCCCATCCCGCTCCGCGGGATTGCCCCCTAAA
>CAZKMH010000553.1:0-2933 GCA_964553395.1 uncultured Rikenellaceae bacterium
GTTGATGGTGCTACAGAGTAAGAATATGAAAACCTGATAGGTCATGAAACGCGTCCTGAAGATCCTCGGAATTATTCTGCTCAGCCTTACCCTGATTTTTTTCCTGAGCACCTCCTTCGTTAAAAGATCTTCCTACTTTGATGAAGAATATTATAAAAAGACTATTGTCCGTGTTGACAGCTTCAGAGCGGGGACACAAATTATTCATGACTCTGTCCGGGCTGGTTTTGCAAAGATAAGTATCACTCCGGTTCTGAACAGCCCTGAAGAGGATCCCATTGAGGGAAAATTTGTTCAGCTGCCCCTTGCCGGTTATGGCGACCGGAAAGGCAACCCTGCGTCAGGAGTTCATGATAGTATATTTGTCAGGACCGTTGAATTTAAAATTAAAAACCAGATTCTTGTTTTAATAAGCGCCGATCTGCTTATAATGCCGCCAAACATTGCTGATTCGGTGGCATCTGTACTTGCCCCGAAAGGGATCCGCCGGGAAGAGCTGGTCTTTTCCGCAACCCATACACATTCCAGCCTGGGAGGATGGGGACCCGGATTTATCGGGAAACAGTTTTCAGGCGAAGAAAACAAGAACCTTGAGAAATGGCTTGTGCGGCAGATCTCCGGAGCTGTCATGTCGGCGATAAGTGATTTAAAGCCTGCCTCTGTCGGATCAGGATGCTTCAATGCTGATAGTTTTACCCGTAACCGTCTCATAGGCGAATCGGGTACAAAGAATAATGATTTTTGTTTTATTTCTGTTGAGCAACACGGGCATAGAAAAGCAATAATTGGTTCATTCTCAGCCCATGCAACAACCCTGGGTTCAGATAATATGGAGATAAGTGCTGATTATCCTGGTTACTGGGCAAGGAAGATTGAAGCTACGACCGCCGATTTCGCCCTGTTCTTTGCCGGGTCAGTGGGAAGCCAAAGCCCTGTGGGAAAGGGAAACAAATTCGAAAGATCTGAATATATCGGTGAAGCGCTTGCTGACAGTGTAAACAAGTACTTTCAGCAAATGGAGTTAAATGATAAAATAACATTTTCCTATGTGCCATTAAAAATGGAGTTGCCGGAGTACCATATCCGTTTAACACCAAAAATCAACCTTTCAACTTTCCTGAGTGGTAAGCTGATGCAGCCGTCTGAAAAAGTTTATGTACAGGCTATGAGAATTGGTAATATGGTGTGGATCACCACTCCTGCTGATTTCAGTGGAGAATATGCGCTCCAGATAAAAAATGCCCTGTCAGTAAAAGGATTTAATTCAAATGTTTCAAGTTTCAACGGCAGCTATGTCGGGTACGTTGTTCCCGGAAGGTACTTTTATCTTAACGAATACGAATCCAGACTGATGGGTTGGTTTGGTCCAGAAATGGGTGAATATACTGTAGACCTTATCCGTCAGATTCTGGAGGTAGTTACCGGTTCTGATAACTTATAAAATGCATTTCGAAATGCCCGGAAAAATTCTTATGTATCTTCTTAATTCTTTTCTGGGATTTGTATTACTGGTGCTCTTAGTGTTGTTTATTCCTCCTTTTTGGCGTTACCTGATCACCTATCCACGACTCGAAAGGCAGGTCAGCGAATTTTCGAAAATGAGGAAAGAACCTCCTGTCCTGACTTCACTCAATACTTATATAGGAGTTATGCATGCTCACAGTTATTGGTCGCACGACAGCGAAGGAACATTATATGACATAATCCCTGCAGCAAAGAACGCAGGTATTGAATTTGTATTTCTGACCGATCATCCTCATGGCGACATCGATACATTCCCCAGAGGCTATAAGGGATATTACGATGGAGTATTAATTGTGCCTGGAAGCGAGAAGCAGGGATTTGATGTCTGGCCGCTTGATTCTGCTATAATAGACTGGGGCATTGATAAGGACACTGTGGCAAAAAATATTGTCAATTCAGGCGGGATTATCTTCTATGCCCATACAGAAGAGCCTCATAACTGGACCAATCTCTGGTACCAGGGCATGGAGATATATAACTTTCATACGGATACACAGGATGAATCGTTGATCCCCCAGGTGGCTAACTTTCTGGTCAATGGGAAAAAATACCGCAGGTGGGCTTATCGTGAAATGTTTGATGAACAGGCTTCCATTCTGGCTCTCTGGGATTCACTTAACACCGGAAGAAAGTTAGTTGGTTTTTCAGCAGCCGATATACATGAAAACCAGAGCATACGCGCCCGATATCTGAAGGATGGCATGATTGAATGGGTCGGTCCCGATGCCAACATTATGGATACAACGGCAGTGAAATTCTGGAACAGATGGCTTTTAAAAGAACCTGATGAAAACGGTTGGATCTTCAAACTTATGCTCGACACCTATGAGACGGGGTTTAACCATGTTACCAATTATGTTTTTGCCGATACTCTATCGGTACCGTCTCTTTCGAGGCACATCAAAAGGGGGCATCTGTTTACAGCATTTAAGAGCCTGGGCGACGCAAATGGATTCATGTTCTACAGTATCAACCAGGATAATGTTCCCGAATGCATTCCTGGCGATTCCATAACCATGGAAGAGGTTAAATCACTAAATGCAGTTTCTCCCTTACCCGGTCAGTTCAGACTGATACATGATGGTAAAACGGTGATTACCTCAACGGCTGATGATTACCTTTATTCATGGGGAGAATTCCTTGAAAAAGGGGCTTACAGGATTGAGGTGCATATCAGGTTGAAAGGGAAATATCTCCCATGGATATATTCAAATCCGATCTATATATATTAAATAAAAGCACTATTAATTCGGGTTTTAGCTTTGTTTTTTGGATTTTACAAAAAAACTAGTTAAATTGTAAGGTTGCCCTTTTTTGATTCTAACCTATACCCTAAATTCGATGATACCGGAGCTCCATACTGGCATTCGAATACCTTCAAATATCTCTCAAAATATCATTGTAATAAC
>CAZKMH010000554.1:0-2930 GCA_964553395.1 uncultured Rikenellaceae bacterium
CCTGATGCTCGACGACTACCAGTATGTCCGCCATGCGAATCCTCCGGATTGGTCGTTTCCATCTCTGTCCCAGTTCTGTGGGAGTTCTAGGAACGTCCCGGTTCTGGGGTTATAAGACCTTCGCCTCGGATTTCAGCTTCGACACCAGTTCCGCGACATCCGCCACCCGGCCGCCCCCCGCACGTTGCTTCGGCGCGGCGAACGAGAGAACCTTGACCCTCGGCGATGTGTCCACCCCCAGCGAAGCGAGGGGAACGACCTTCATCTCCTTCTTCTTCGCCTTCATGATGCCCGGAAGCGACGCGTACCGCGGTTCGTTCAGCCGAAGGTCCGTGGTCACCACCGCCGGGAGCGTTACCTCGATCGTCTCCAGGCCGCCGTCGACCTCGCGGGTCACGTTCGCTTTCGTATTGTCCGCGACGAACTCGATCTTCGACGCGAACGTCGCCTGCGGCCACCCGAGCACCGCCGCGAGGATCTGCCCCACCTGGTTGTTGTCGTCGTCCACCGACTGTTTCCCCATCAGCACGAGTTCGGCCTTTTCGTCGGCGACGACCTTCGCCAGAACCTTCGCCACCGCCAGGGAGTCGAGGTCCGCCCCCGCCTCCACCAGAACCGCGCGGTCCGCGCCCATCGCCAGCGCCGAGCGAACCTGCTGCTCGCTCTCCTTCGGGCCGACCGTCACGACGACCACTTCGCCGGTCAGCTTCTCCCGGATCCGCAGAGCCTCCTCGACCGCGATCTCGCAGAACGGGTTCACGACCATCTTGATGTTGTCCAGGACGATCCCGCTCCCGTCCCCCTTGATCTTCACCTTCTCGTCGGGGTTGGGGACCGGCTTGATGGCGACCAGGATCTTCACGTCGCACCTCCCGTGGGATTCAACGCTACAAGCACCTCAACTTAGCGGAAACGCATGTCAAACGCAAGAATGAATGACGGTTCAATCCGTGGCGGTGCGGGAAGAGGGCGGATTTTTCGGCGTGAGGAGAGCCGGGATCATCGAAGCGGTCACGACCGAACAGAAGCCCCCCGCCGTCCCGCCCGCGAAGTCGGTCACCCAGTCGAGGAGTTCCATCGACCGGCCCGGAATCCACTGCTGGTGGAACTCGTCGACGGCGCCCAGAAGAGCCGCGAAGATCGCTGCCCAAACCACGGCCACCGCCGCTCCCGTGCCGATCTCACTGCGCCAGAGGACGAACAGGAACCCCGCGACGCCGTAGAAGCCGAAGTGGGCGATCTTGTCCGCCCCCGGGAACGAGGGGACGAACTCCGGGTTCGGGATCGACGTCAGCGTGAGGGTGAGCGCCACCCACCCCGCCAGCATCGCAAGATACAGCCGCCTTCGCGTCACCTTACCCCCGGGTCCGGGGTTGCGGTGATCTTCCGTGTAACGACCAGGAAGGCGGAGTGGGAGAACATCCACTGGACGGGGCGGACGGAGTTCCCTTTCACGTGCCAGGGGCGCAGGATCACCTCGAACGTCTCCGGTTCCGCGAAGCCGCCTTCCTCCATGTACCGGTCGCACAGTTGCTTCACCTGGATCGTGGAGGGGAGATAGGAAAGGACGATTCCTCCCGGGGCGAGCGCCTCCCGCGCGTGGGGGACCGCCTGCCACGGTTCCGGCAGGTCGAGGACGATCCGGTCCACCTCCCGCTCGTCGATCCCGAGGTGGATGTCCCGCACCTTCACTTCGTGGTTTTCGCACGCGCCGAGGTAACGCCGAACGGTGCCCGCGCCGCTCTCCGCGAAATCTTCCCGGATCTCGTACGAGATCACCTTCCCCGCCGGGCCGACCGCCTCCAGCAGCTTGATGGTGAGGGCTCCCCACCCGATCCCCGCCTCGATCACCGTGGCCCCGGGGAAGATGTCCGCCCACATCAGGATCGTCCCCGTGTCCTTCGGGTAGATGATCTGCGCGTGGCGCTTCTGGTTCATGATGAACTGCATGTAGGTGGGGCGGAAGGCGCGGTACTCGCTCCCCATCGCGGTCCACGCGCGGCCGCCGTCCTCCTTGCCGATCAGGTCGTCGTGCGGCAGATTCCCCTTGTGCGTGCCGAACGCCTTCCCCGGCGTGAGCGTGACGAGGTGCTCCTCCCCCTTGGGGGAGATCAGCAGGATGTCCTCTCCCGCCCGGAACGGCCCCCTGCGAACGCGCTTCCCCTCCGTCATCGGGGAACCTTCGCCGCGCGCAGCGAACGCGCTTTCCGCACGCGTTCCTTCAGCCGGCAGAAGGAGCACGTCTCCGAGTACGTCGGGGCGCCGCACGACGCGCACGCCCGTGGCGCTCCCACCCCCTCTTCCGCGTCGACTTCCGTCGCGCGAGCGGCGTCCGCCACCGGCGCGTCTTCCGGCGTCGGGACGGCATCGGCCGGCGCCGCGGCCTCCGGCTCTTTCCGCAGCGGGTTCGACGGGTCGAGGAACCCCTGGTAGAAGACGATCCGCGTCCCGGGCATCCGGTCCTCGATTCGCGACAGCGCCTCCTTGTACACGAGGGACGTCGCGTCGAAGCTCAAAGGGCACTCCTCGGTCACATAGTCGATCCCCTTCAGGAACCCGTACGCCGCGGTTTCGACTTCGCTCACGCGCCACAGCGGCTTCACCTTGCGCACGAGCCCTCCGCCCGCCCCGGGCAGCAATGGATGCTGCCGAGCCAGGTGGTCGCGCTGCCAGTGGAGCAGGTTCCCCAGCAGCCGGGCCGTCTCGTCGTCGAGATTGTGCCCCGTCGCCACCACGGTGAACTTTCCTTCGGCGGCGACGCGGTTGAAGAAGTACCGCTTCACCGTGCCGCAGATGGAGCACTCCTGCATCCGCACGCAGCGGGCGGCCTCGGGGATCGGGATCCCCTCCTTCGCGAGCTCGACGACGATCGGCGTCTTCCCGCGCGACGCCGCGTAGGCGAGGACCTTCTCCTTCGACCGGTCGGAGTA
>CAZKMH010000555.1:0-2930 GCA_964553395.1 uncultured Rikenellaceae bacterium
TGCACAGTCAGGCCACGGCGGCGGATATTACTGGTATCCCAGCTTGGAGGAAACGCTTGAAGCCGCTGAGTCCAATGTGGTGTTTAATCAGGCTTGGTGCCGGTGGAAGCACCTTGTTGTCCTGGAGTGTGAGGCTTGGGGGCGCGTTATCGCATATGAAAGCGGCAAGCGGGCGTCCTCGAATCTGAAACCGCTTCATCAGGTTTTAGACCTTGGATGCACTCTTCAGACTAAGTACTCAATCAGCCGACTGTCGGCTGATTGATCTGTGAATCGCCCCGGCTTTCCTAGACACTTTCGAGCCGGTTGAAAACCTGCTTCTCGAACTCTACCGGAGATAGCCGATTTGCATAGCTCGACCTCTTGTATACGCTTGTCGAGCTTGGCTTGGGCGAAGTTCGGTCATGGCATTCACCGCCTTGAACTTGCTGCTATCGATGGCCGGCGACTGGATCTGTTCTCGCAGTCCATCGTGCTGATCGCCAGCAGACGTTCACGGAAATTCAGGTTATTTCTTTTTGTCGGAGAGTATCCGGCCCAGTAGCCCTTGAGGCTTGCACTGCCCTCCTGACAGTGCCTGTTCAATGAACGGCTGGACAAATCCCAGTCCTTCCCTTTGGATTTCGTCGAGCGGTTTGGCTACAGCTACACGGCGTGCGATGCAAGCACACATCGGTTCGACGGATTCCAGGAGTCCTGCCTCAGGGAATGGCTTCGGAGAAGGATTGTTCGCCTTCTCTGCGGCGGCCGCATAATCGCGCTTGGCAGGAAGCAATATCGCCGCTGTGCACCCTGCACTGAAGGCACTGAGATCCACCTCGGTCCAGCCTGGCTGTAGCCTCGGCCCCGCGGCCGGTTCATTGGGTTGTGCTAAAGCGGCGCACGCGACGGTGGACAGCGCGGCGGCGAGAGTTTTTAGGAGGTGCAGAAAGGCCATTATGCGAATTCTCCGTGATGCCTACCGTAGGCGATTTTTGGGGGGGAAACTGCCGGTGAGAAGATTGTGGAAATACTCAGTCTTGTGCAATCTTTTCAAGAATGTGCTTTACATCAGAGAGGATCACGGCGTAATCAACTTCGCCTGGTGCTGTTTCAGTCGCTGGCACGATGGTGTATACCACCGCCTTGCTGCCGTTCCGATACGGGTAAGCCTCAAGGGTGAAGTTGATCTGCGAAGCACCGTAGGGAATCTGGAAACGCTTTTTGAATATCTTGCCTGTAACGGGATCGGTCTGGCCGTACTGGAAATCACGTGGATTGGCTAGGCGCTCGAAATTGGCAAAGACCGAATCAGTGGGATAAGGAGTATTCACCTCGAATTTGTAGCGCAAACCACCTGAACGCAAGTAGCTCATCAAATCATTGTCGGTAAAATTCGGAACGGAGAATTTTCCAAACAGACCCTGTTGATAGGTGCCGCGATTGAGCGGAGTATAGGTTACTGAGTAGGCACCCATTCCGTTTTCCGCCACCTTAAACCCAACCGAATACTTGACACCCGAACCCGTCGTGCCATTGCTAACTCGCGCGTGTACAGTAAACTCAGATTCATTAGCATCTTCACTGCGCACCGCATAGTTCACTTGAACGTTGTCGCGATAGAAGGAGTCCCATTTATCTAACGTACCGAGATCGCGGATCATGCCTTCTTTTGTCGTACGAAGGATACCGGGATCATTCGGCACCTTGATAGTGACTGAGGGGACACTTACGGGGCTGTAATTCTCCGGAGTTGTGCTCAGGATGTCAGCATTAACACCTGAAATGTTAAGGCATGCCAAAGCAAAAAAAGGCATGACCATATTGCGGATTTTTGTGTTCAATGATGTTTCCCTTTCGACGGAATTTAACATTCGTATTTACTTGCAGCAGCACAGCCACGGCTATCGATCATTTTTTGTACGGACAGTTAGGGCTTGGAAGAGTCCGGGGCCGTTTCCTGCTTTTTCTCTAGAGGCTTCAGCGGGTTGTAGATACAAGCCACCCCACCGTTGGTCAAAGCCACCGAGTAGCGTAGATCGCAATTTACAGCGGCGAAAAGTATCGGAAGTTGTTCGTTGCCCCACCTCTGTGGCAGGAATACTACCTTCTGTCCTTGTTTGCAGGCCTCAGACGTCACATCACGTTGCCATGCACTGACCTCACATAACTCAGCTTGATTGAGATCAGCACGCGCTTCTGCTGACCCCTTGTCTACAGCCCCTTGGGAGCAGGCTGACAAACTGATGGCGACCATTAGCAATGCAAGGACGGTGGTATTTTTGTTTGGGTGCATCATTAATTCCCCTGGGTTGATTGCTGCATTAAATAAAGCAAGGTTGGAGGTAATGGGGCTGGGGTGGGAGCGAGCAAAGCCTTTTAACTCAGCTCTACACGAATGAATTGGATCAGAAATCGAATATCACAAACGACAGTAAAAAAGCACCAATCCAGACCCAGAACCTTGTCATGTCGGCCTTTACAATCTTGTCGCGCTGGAAGATGTAAATCGGCACCAGAAGATACATCCACCATTTGATTTTTCCGGTGTTGTATCCCGATAGCTTGAGGCGACCAATATCCAAGGTGACGGAGCCTATATTCACGGCTATCATTACCCACCACATTTGTGAATACAGCACGAACGCTTCACCTGTAAGCGCGACCCTGATTTCAGTTGCTAAAATTTGAGCTATTGAGCCCCAGATAGGTGCAAGGGCAAGCGCCCAAATGTAGCCGTTACCCATTGCCTTATCAGAAATTGGTGGCGGCACTTGTGGTATGGCCAGAGCGGAAAAATCACCGCATTGGGCGAGTGGAATCCAGTCTGACATTCCTGTTTTCCACACAAGCGTCTCGTGATCAATGCTACCGTTAGCAAACAACTCCTCCAAGGACTCGGAATTCACGGGGCCCTTGCGGCCTGAAGCGATTGCGTAATGCCATTCCAT
>CAZKMH010000556.1:0-2928 GCA_964553395.1 uncultured Rikenellaceae bacterium
CCGCGTCCCCGACTCGAGAGCGTCTGGGAAAAACTCCGGCTGATGGTCCGACTCGGAGCGGCTCCCCGTCCCCCCCTCGATCAGCGGGACGATCGGCACCCCTTCCCGGACGAAGAGAAACCCGGTCCCCTGCGGCCCGAGAAGGCCTTTGTGGCCGGAGGCGGCCAGCAGGTCCGCCGGGAGGGCGGAAAGGTCGATCGGCACGGACCCCGCCGTCTGGGCGGCGTCGATCAGCGTGAGGATCCCGCGGCGCCGCGCGGCGGTCACGACGGCGTCCACCGGTTGCAGCGCCCCCGAGACGTTCGATGCGTGCACCATGGCGACCAGGCGCGTCGCCTTCCCGAACGCGGCGATCACGTCCCGCGCCTCCGTCACGCCTTCTTTCCCCGCTGGCACGGCCGTGACGCGAACGCCTGCCTCCTCCATCCTGCGCAGGGGCCGCATCACCGAATTGTGCTCCACGGAGGTGGTCACCACGTGGTCGCCCGGCCGGAGCACCCCCTTGATCGCCTGGTTCAGCGCGACGGTGGCGTTTTCCGTAAAAACGAAACGGGAACTGTCGGCGCAACCGAACAGTTCGGCGAGACGCTCCCGCGCGACGAACAGGTCGCGGGCGGAGCGGATGGAGAGTGCGTGCCCGGAGCGTCCGGGGTTCCCGGCGCGCAGGACGGCTTCCCCCACGGCCTTCGCCACCCCGGGAGGCTTGGGCAGGGAGGTCGCCGCGTTGTCGAGGTATATATACGGGACGGACCGGGGCAGATCAGGACTCCAGCGGAATGACGAGGACGACGCCCTGGCGGAGGAGTTGCCCTTTTTTCATCCGGTTCCGATCCGCGAGACGGTCGACCGTGACGCCGTAGACGCGTGCGATCTGGTCGAGGGTATCTCCCTTGTGCACCTTGTAGCGCGTGGTCTTCTTCCGGACGTCCCGGGCCGCGCCGGCGGAGGCGGAGGATTTCTTCCCCCCCGACGCCTTCCGGACCGCCGATGGTCCGGTGCTCGGTCGGGCGGCGCGGAAAGGTTCCGGCAGGACGAGGCGCGCACCCACCTTCAGTATCGACTTCGACGTCAGTCCGTTCGCGGTCGCGAGTCCCTTCATCCGGACCCCGTGCCTCTTCGCAATGCGCGCCAGCGTGTCCCCCCTCCGGACGATAACGATACCTCCCGGTCCGGGACGCTTCCCTCCCCGGATGCGCGCCTTTCGGCTCCTCTCCTCCACCCGCATGTGCGCCATCGTGAGCTCGTCCGGAGAAATCTCTCTCCCTGGAACCGCCTCCGTCTCCATCAACCCGGTCACGGGGATCACGAGGCGCGCGGTGCGCCTGAGGGAGTTCCGCTTCAGCCCGTTCAACTCCTTGAGGACCGGGACCGTGGTCTTGTACCGGTCGGCAAGCGTCCGCAGCGTTTCCCCCCTGCGGACGTTGTGCTGGAGGAAGGTGATCTTCGCCTGGGTGCAGATCTCCTCCATGCGCTCCCCGGCGAGCAACGCCGCTTCGACGGAGAGGCGAAGGTCGTACCGCTCCCGGTTCGGCGGGGTGCAGAACCGACGAAGCTCCGGGTTCCAGTCGCGGATCGACTCCGCCGGGACCTCGAGAAGTCCGGCCACCGCCTCCAGGTCGGTCCCTCCCGGCACCGTCACGGTGCGCAGGTCCATCGGCGCCTCGTAGGCGACATCGCCGAACCCGTACTTGTCGGGATCCTTGGCGATGGTCAGCGCGGCCAGCATCTTGGGGACGTAATCCTTCGTCTCCTGCTTCAGGTAGCCGTGACGGATGAGCTCGGAGAAATCGTCGGACTTGTACCGGACGACCGCCTTCTGGATCTTCCCCTCGCCGGCGTTGTACGCGGCGGCGGCGAGCGGCCACGACTCGAACATCCCGTAGAGATCGCGGAGGTAGGAAGCGGCGGCGTGCGTCGATTTCTCTGCGTCCCGACGCTCGTCCGCCCACCAGTCGATGCGGAGGCCGTACCGGCGGCCGGTCGCCGAGATGAACTGCCAGGGCCCGGCCGCCTTCGCCACGGAGTACGCCTTGGAAGAGAACCCGCTTTCGATCAGCGCGACGTAGACGAGGTCCTCGGGGAGTCCGTACCGGACGAGGATCTTCTGCATCATCCCGACGTATTTTCCCGAGCGGGACAGATACCGTTCGAACCTCTCGCGTCCCCGGGTCTGGAAGTAGAGGATGAACTTATCGATCGGCCGGGTGATCCCGGAAAATGCCCCCCCCATCCCTTTCGCCACCTCCATCGAGGCGGTGGCGAAGAACTCTTCTCCCATCCCCTCAACCTCTTCCGGAACGTCCTCGATATTTTTCGTCACCTGCAGGTCGACCTCGCCGGGGGAGAGGACCCGGTCGGAGGCCTTTTCCGAAGGAGGCGCGACGAAAGAGACCGCGGGGACGGCGGGGAGCCGGGACGGCACGGCGGCGGGAACGGGGAGATTCTGTGCGCGATTCGACGGGGCGAGGACCGAGGGGTTCCAAGGGGTGGAGGGAGCCCCGGCGGCGGCCGAGGGGGGGAGATTCCGCACAGGAACCGACGGGGCTTGAGCCGGGGGGACCTTGGGAGCGGGAGGGGCGGGAACCGCCGCCGACACGTCAGGCGTGACCCTCGGCAAAGGAATGGCGTGGTATGCAGGCGCGGGGACCGGCGATTTCCCGTCCTTCGTGCCATCGGGATCGACCGCCGCCACCCCTGCCGTCGGGGGTGAAAGATTGTCCGCAGCCACCAATAAAGACGGGATCGACACGAACAGCAGAAGGAATCCCGCCGCCGAGAGGACGTTTTTCACAACCCACCCCTCAAAGAAACCTCCCCGGATACAATATAAGCATTTATTTTACTTGATGATTTCAACGCTGTCAACGGTCCTCCTCCGAGGTCCTCCTCCGAGGCCTGCCTCCGAGGCCCGCCTCCGCTGGAACAGCC
>CAZKMH010000557.1:0-2925 GCA_964553395.1 uncultured Rikenellaceae bacterium
CCAATAACCAATACCCAATACCCAATAACCATCTATTTTCTCCCGCTTTTATCCTGGTACGGCGGAATTGTCGGAACTTTTACGGCTTCTGTTTTCAGCTTTTCAAGTGCAACGCTTATCGCCTTATCAAGCTGGTCATCCTGTCCGAGAAATTCCTTGTGAGGATCATTCTCAACAACAATATCCGGATCGACACCGTATCCTTCAATTATAAAGCTGCTTCCATCAGCAGCAAAAGGCGCCCATGAGGGTGTGTTAATGCTTCCGCCATCGATCGTGGGCACAGGTCCGGAAATGCCAACAACACCTCCCCAGGTCCTGGTCCCGATCACAGTACCTATTTTGTTATATTTGAACCTGTATGCAAACAGGTCTCCGTCTGATGCCGAATATTTATCGCAAATAGCAACTTTAGGTCCGAGGTGTGTACCCCGCGGATTGACATCACCCACTTTGGATCCGGTATTCATTGTTGCATAAGTTATCTTCCGCATCAACCTTTCAATGATCATTGGGGATACATTACCGCCTCCGTTGCTTCGGTCATCTATAATCAGAGCTTCCTTACTAAGCTGTGGATAGAAGTGCTCCACAAACTGGTTCAATCCCCTCGCCTGCATATCAGGAATATGGATATATCCTACCCGTCCGTTGGTTGCTTCGCTCACTTTCCGGGTATTATTCTGAACCCAGTTGTAGTAGTATAGTTCCGATTCAGATGCTATCGGTTTGACAATAACTTTACGGCTTCCGGCAAGATCAGGTTTCGGACTTATTGTCAGCTCAACAAGCTTACCTGTCTTTCCGACCAAAAGTTCATAAATATCATTTACTTTGTTGACTGCCACCCCGTTCACTTCAAGAATAAAATCACCGTTTTTGGCATTGATTCCTGCAACTGTCAGCGGAGATACAAGCGACGGGCTCCAGTTTGCCCCTTCAAGTATTCTGTCAATCCTGGCATAACCAGAAGGATCCTTGCTCAGTTTGGCTCCAAGAAGCCCTGTCTCAATCCTCTCAGGCATCGTTCGTTCTCCATTCATGACGTATGCATGACCCACGCTGAGCTCGGCGACCATCTCGCCGATCAGGTAAGTAAGATCCGACCTGTGATTTACATACGGAAGCATGACTGCATATTTATCATGCATTTTCTTCCAGTCCACACCATGCATTCCGGGATCATAAAAGAAGTCTCTCATTTGTCTCCACGATTCATTGAAGATATTCTCCCACTCTTCTTCCAGATTTACCATCACCTGCATGTTATCGGTGCTTATTGTTTCCTTCAGCTCGACTTTACCGGTCGGAATTGGCACGATTCCATATTTCCCGCCCTGGCGGACCAGCATTTTCTTTCCGCTTGGCACAACCTCAAGGGAGATCCTCTGCCCTACCTCAACCTCCTTCTTTTCCTTCAGATCGTAATATTTTGCCACAGGACCGTCATCACCCAGACGTGAATTCATACTGTAAAATAATTTATCCCCGACTGACTGCAGATTACTGTAGCTGGCAGCCTTGACCGGAAGCGAAACAATCCTGTCCATGATCCCGTCGGGGTCAATCTTAATGTCTTTAGTTTCGTTTTCAGGTTTCTCACTTTCAGGGGCTTTCTTATTTTTTTCCTTAGCCGGCGGTGTTTTTACTTCAGGTTCAGGTTCTTTTACCTGATCATCAACCGGAGCAAAGGGGGAAGGAGTATCTTTTGAAAGTGTTACAAGATAGATCCTGTTCATATCAACATAAGCGTGATTAAATTCGGTCTCGCTGTAGATTGGATTGAAATCCCTTTCGGAAACGAAAAAAAGGTATTTGCCATCACGGCTGAAAACAGGATTCCCGGAGTAATACCAGCTGTCGGTAATTTCCGTTGACTTAGCAGTTTCAAGATTGTAAATCCTGATAACCGTGAAATCGATATCCGGTCTTGCAAACGTGATCCATTTACTGTCGGGTGACCAGCTTGCATCATAACCAGGACCTTTTTGTGATTTATCGACTATTGTGATCTTACCTGTTTTGACATCAACATATCTCAGATCATTCTTTTTTGTTATGTAAAGGATCTTTTTGCTATCAGGCGACCAGTCAAAATCGAAAATAAACGTATTCTGATCTTTGGTCAGGCGTGAAGCAGGTTCGGATCTGTCGGCTTCCTGAATCCAAATCTCAAATTCGCCTGTCGCATCTGAGATCCAGGCTATATTTTTTCCATCCGGTGACCATTCTGCATTTCTTTCATGCACTCCGGAGGTGGCTGAAATATTTCTTGTAACACCTTCTTTTACAGGCACATTGAATATATCCCCGCGTGCGCTGATTACCACCCTTTCACCATCGGGTGAGGAGTTTACTGCGGTAATTCTCTGTGAAGCATCCTTTAATACCACTCTGTCAGCCTCATAATCGTCAGCTATATAGATCGTTACCTTTTCAGGTTTACGTGTTTTGGCATTCATCTTATAAATATAGCCCCCGTTCTCGAAGACGATATGATCTTTACTGCATGAAGGGAACTTTATATCATAAGTATCGAAGTTTGTTACTTTCTCGCTCTGCCGGGTTACCATATTGTAAACGAAAAGGTTCATGATTCTGTCCCGGTCAGAGAGGAAAAAGATCTCATCACCGATCCACATAGGTTCTATGTCCTGCGCCTTGGTGTCAGTGATCTTCTCAACATTACCCGAGTCAAAATCATAGATCCTGATATCGTCAGCCATCCCTCCCTGATAGTACTTCCAGGTTCTGAATTCACGGAATACCCAGTTAAAGGCAAGTTTCTTCCCGTCGGGAGAATATGAACAGAATCCGCTTTTTGTAAGAGGCAATTCCTTCGACATTCCCCCCTCCGGCGATACCATAAATAGTTGTCCCAGGAAATCGCTGGTTGAATATCGTCTCGACCTGTAGACTATATTA
>CAZKMH010000558.1:0-2907 GCA_964553395.1 uncultured Rikenellaceae bacterium
TGAACTCAGTACACAGAATGCGGCAGTCCTGGGCGCCAGTTCTCTCATCTGGTCACGCCTCGAATCATGATCTGGAAACTAATACCCTGGCAGATGGCTAATTTTAAAGAGATTCTGAATTTCATTCTTGGCGCCATCTTTGTAATATTAATCTTTGCACTCGCTTATGCTTACCTGAAACCTCACCAGCTTCATAAACGAAGGCTTGCCTCAACTTTGCTTCTGAAAATCAGTTATCTTATTTATTTACTGGTTCTGCTTATTGTCGTGTACTTTTCGTCACTTGTTAAAGGGGGGCTTGAAGAAGTATTCATGGGGGTGGAGTTTTTTGCCTTTCTGATAGTTCTCTTTGTACCGAATATCGGGATTCTGGCACGAAAGCTCGGGCATTTCAGTAAAAAGCGGGAAGGCTATAATTACTTTTTTACAGTTGTCAACATCCTTTCGATCTTTGCGATCCTCGTAATGTATTTCGTTTAACCGGAACAATTTGGATTTCGTATATTTACTTTATTGTCATTAACCAAAAACTCTCAATCATGATCAAGGAACGTTTAATCGGGTATATTGAACAGAGTATCAGGCAAAACTGGACAATAGAGGCTCTGTCAAATTACAAGGAAAAGGGATATAGCTACAAACAGATTGCAGAACATATCCTTAAGCTCCATATTCTGTTCAGGGATACAGACATCCGTGAAGGGGATAAGATCGGTCTTGTAGGCAGAAACTCGGTTCACTGGTGCATAATTTATCTTGCCACTGTGACATACGGTGCTGTGATTGTGCCGATTCTTCCTGATTTTAAACCTGATGATCTGACTAATCTGATCAATCATTCGGATTCCAAACTCCTGTTTGTTGATGACAAGATCTACGAAACACTTGACCGTTCCAAAATGCCCTCAGTTCAGGGCATTATTTCCCTGGAAACCTTTAAAATGATCATACCGGGAAGCCCGCTCGTGAACGATGCCTATTCGGCTCTTGAGGACAAGTTCTCGAAGACCTATCCTGAAATAAAACCTGAGGATGTTAAATTTTCAGATATCACCAATGATAAGCTTGCGGTTATAAGCTATACGGGCGGCACAACAGGATTTTCAAAAGGAGTAATGTTATCGCATAACAGCCTTGCTGCCAATATAAGGTATGCACAGAATAACATGCCGCTTAAGCCCGGGGATCCGCTTGTCTCTTTCCTGCCTCTGGCCCACACATACGGTTGTGCATTCGAATTCCTGTTTCCTTTCACTTATGGATGTCATGTTACAATTCTTTCCAAAACACCTTCACCTCAGGTTATAGTTCAGGCGTTCAAGGATATAAGGCCAAGGCTCATTCTCTCGGTTCCGCTTGTGATTGAGAAAATCTTCAAAAAACAGATACTGCCGGTAATCAGCAAACCTCATATGAAGATTCTGCTGGCAATTCCGGGTGTGAATAAAATACTGTTTAAGAAAATAAATGCAAAACTTACCGAAACATTTGGAGGCAGATTTCATGAGATCGTAATCGGTGGTGCTGCTTTCAATCCCGAAGCAGAGCGGTTCTTTAAGAAAATCGGACTCAGATTCTCAATTGGTTATGGCATGACTGAATGCGGACCGCTTATAAGTTATGAGCCATGGAATACCGCGAAACTTGGTGCTGCCGGTAAAGCAGTCGACACACTTGAGGTTACGATCGATTCGGCTGATCCTCAGCACGAGCTGGGCGAGATAATCCTGCGTGGCGAGAATGTTATGCTCGGATATTACAAGAATGAAAAAGCAACCAGAGATATTATTGATGATAAGGGGTGGATGCATACAGGCGATCTTGGAATAATCGATAAGGATGGCAACATTTTTATCAAGGGAAGAAGCAAGAGTATGCTGCTTGGTCCGTCAGGGAAGAATATCTTTCCGGAAGAGATCGAAGCTGTTATAAATAACATGGATTATATTGTGGAATCGCTTGTCATTTCAGAGGATAACAAACTGATAGGGTTGATTTGTCCGGATTATGAAATGATGAAACGGGATAATATCAACGAAGAGCAACTGATTCCGATTCTTGAAAAGACAAGGAAAGAGGTAAATGAGAAAATACCGGAATTTATGGCCGTCCACAAATACAGGATCCATCCCGAGGAATTTGCAAAAACCCCGAAGAGGAGCATAAAGAGGTTTCTTTATACTAAGGAGTAATCGCGAGCGACCCCCCAGGGGCTAAGAACCCAACAACCCCCCAGGGGGCATCCCGGGAAGCGGGAGGGGATATTCAGGTGAAAACGGGACTAATTCAGTTAGGTAATTTGGTTTCGGATTTTATGAAACAGTATGTTGTCATTGTTGCAGGTGGTAGCGGGAAAAGGATGGGTTCGGATATTCCAAAGCAGTTTCTTGAACTTGCGGGGAAACCTGTCCTGATGCATACAATTGAAAGATTTAAGGCTTTCAATGAATCTATTGAAATAATAACCGTTTTACCTGAAAACCAGCTTGGATTCTGGAACGAGCTTCAGGAAAAATACTCATTCACGGTTTCACATACGCCCGTTAAAGGTGGGAAATCACGCTTTTTGTCTGTCCGCAACGGATTGGAATTTGTACGAATTCCGGGTATTGTTGCAATTCACGACGGGGTAAGGCCTTTAATAAGCAATGATACAATAAAAAGGTGTTTTGAAACTGCAGAACAACTTGGGAATGCCATTCCCGTTACTGAGCCTTCCGATACCCTCAGGATGGTTACAGAAACAGGCAATCATATGATTAACAGACAAAATATCAGACAGATACAAAAACCAAAGGTATTAAATGAGGAATTGATCAAAAATGTTGCTTCGCTCGGATTTGATCTGGAAGACCTTGTTAAAAATAAAAAAATTGCACTTGACCACGTTCATATTGAGCGCAGTGA
>CAZKMH010000559.1:0-2905 GCA_964553395.1 uncultured Rikenellaceae bacterium
CAGAATATATTTTTCATAATTTTTCTCCTTCGTATTAAAGACAGAAAGATGTGTAAACTGTTGCATGATGGTAAACCAGGTCATCCTGATTTCGTCACTTCGCTCCCGGGATTTGGCTTCGGTTACATTATAGCAAATATTTTCAAATGAATTTTCCGGACTCAACTGTACAATACAAAGCACGCTGGTCATTTTGCTTTTATTGAATAAACAGCCAGATAATCACCGTGTCGGAGGAACAACCTTCCTTTATTTATAGAAGGATGAGCAAAATAGGGGCCTTCCCCTTTGGTGATCTGAAAAGAGCTTACCAGATCAAACTTTTGACCGTCTGGCTTTAACAGTCCGACATGACCACTCTTTTCCTCAACAATATACAGCATTCCATCGGCCGAGACTATGGCGCCTTTATTATACCAGTCAGTTATCCACATGGTTTTTCCTGTTGTCCAGTCAACACAGATCCATTTCCCCTTAGAGTTTGTTACATGAGTTGAACTGAAAATATAATTTCCGGAAAGTACCATGCCACCGACATGGGGATCAAGATCCGTGTTCTTCCAGACGATTACCGGATCTGAACCATCCGGATTGATCTTAATCTTTATCGCTACCTGATCATATCCATTGGCAGCAAGGATAAAACCTTCATGATAAACCGGGGTATTTATCCGATTCCTTCTTTCCAACTGTTCGGTATTCAGTGCCTCACAGTGAATTTTCCAGAGAAGCTTTCCATTCACTGCGTTGACTGCAATCAGATGATGTGCTGTCCAGGTGACAATTATCTTATTGCTTCCATTTTGGATGAGCAATGGATTTACATAATTTGTCAATTCATTTATCGGCGGCGCTTCCCATTCTACTTCTCCATTTTCAACATTAAAAGCAACCATAGATGCCATATTGCCGCCGGGAGTTCCGATTACTTTATTATCAACTATCAATGGTGATTCTGAAATTCCATTCAGAGGTTCTGAGGCATTATATTTTTGGAAATAGTTCACCATCCAGATTATCTTTCCATCCTTCCCGACACAAACCAATTCTCCCTGCCCACCTACAACGAAGATTCTATTATTTGAATAAGAGGGAGTACAACGGCTTTCAGGAAAATTGGTGGCTGCTGAGGAATTTCCATATACTACTTCCCAATTTTTCCTGCCATTCTGGTCTAAACATGTCAGATAATCTTTATCGCCTTTTCTCCCGGTAATATAGATTGCATCTTCGGTAACAGTCGCGCTTGATTGTCCCCTCCCTATTCCTGTTGCTTCCCACAGCAGATCAGGACCGGGTGATGGCCAGGTTCTTAATAATCCTTTTTCATTGTAGATTCCATTCCGCCCGGGTCCCCGAAAACCAGATTGTTGCCCATTAGCGATACTTAATGCAAATGATGTAAAAATTATTATAAAAACTATTTTCATACGTATATAATTTTGTTTTTAAAGTGGTGACTCCTGCCTGCCGTTAGTCAGGGCAGGCAGGGAATTGGGGATGGATTTTATAATAATATTTCTTCCGGAATTATTTCAATTCCACTTTCAATACAACACCGGGTTCATCGGTTTTTCTGTTTCTCCCCCTCTCCCCTTCTCCCACTCTCCCCTTCTCCCACTCTCCCCCTCCTGCTTACTCCATCCTCCCGTCGAGCCAATGTATAATATTCAGCAGGAGCTTATAGTTCTCTTCCGCATAATCGGAATTCATACCGACTTTAATCTTTTTCGGGCCTGCAAGCTGTGCCGTGAACATTGCCGCTTCACCGAACATTACGAGTTGTCCCCTGCCGTATTTCATGTATGCGCCTTGAGACCATCCACTGATCGTAGTATATCTTGTCCGGGAATTAAAGACCCAGGCTGTATCCGATTCAAGCAGTAGATACCGCTCATCAAAACGCAGGATTGTTGTTGCATTAGGAGGTGTTTGAAATGCCTGGCCCGTGAAAGTAACCACTTTATTTACCGACTCAGCGGGATTTCGACCATTGGTAATTGAACAGGACAAGAGGGTTTTATCGCGGCGGTTGAAATAAGCAGGGCCGGAGGCTGAGGTATCTGCCGCAAAACCATTTGTGAATTTAAAACCGAATGCAGCGGCCAGGTCGGTAACAGCTCCTCCCATGGGCATATGGTCTGCAATCAGAAAAAGAGAACCGCCTGCCTTGACCCATTCTTTGACTGTTTCTATTTCTTCCTGAGTGAATGCCGACGGAGTGGGCAGGAACCAGCTTAGAATATTTATTTTGTTTAGGGCATTTGCAATTACAAGTATGCCGGCATTTTTTAGCTGATCTTTTTTAAATTCACCAGTATATCCTTTCACAACATACCCGTCTGCCCGGAGGAGCCAGGCAAAAGGAAGGTATCTTCCATCGGCTGTGTGGAAATTATTATGTCCCTCATCAATTAGGACAAGTGTCCCTTTTCCTTTAGGATACTCAGGATTTAAAATTACAGGATTAAAGGTTGTATCTGCAATCTGCTGTGACAACAGCTGTATGGCAACTAAACCGACAAATGAAATAACAAGAAATACTCTTTTTCTCATTGAGGATGTTTTACAAGGTTTTCACAAAAAGGCTGACTTAAAGTTAGCTAATTTTCTACTAACGAGATCTCAGGTAACAACTCTCTTTGGGGATGCAGAATGTCTGTTTCTCCGTCTCCGGCGGGCTAAACTCAGCGAGGAAGACAGCGCGGCTGGTTTCCGCCGTTGAACCATTTTTATTATCTTAGCTTTCACGTTGTGAACAATTTTCACTAAAAGATATCATCATGAAAAACATTGTAATGTATTTATTTCGAACAGCAGGGTGCATGCCCATATAGCATTATCTGATGAGAACAGTGTCGTGGGAGGTCATCTGGAGAAGGGAACAAGGGCACTTACATTCTTT
>CAZKMH010000560.1:0-2904 GCA_964553395.1 uncultured Rikenellaceae bacterium
TCAATATCCTGTCTGACAGTATGATAGCTTGATAATATTATATCGTAAAGACCGAAATCTCTGGTGCTTCTGCTTCTCTGGGCTCCAATATGACTGTAAACTTTCATCTCAGGAACAAATCTCCTGATCTCATTTTCCCAGTTATATACAAGTGTTGCAGGTACAATGATAAGGGAGGTGAAATTTGCCGGGGGAATATCGAAAAGTGTGGGAGGGACATGATTCTCAATTAGTTCTGCAGGCTTTTCAGTTTCTTTGTTTAGCTGGAGAAGAGCCAGTGCCTGAATGGTCTTGCCAAGGCCCATGTCATCGGCAAGACATCCGCCAAGATCTGACGACTGCAGCCAGTGAAGCCAGCGAAGTCCTTCAACCTGATACTCTCTCATATCACATTTCAATCCGGCAGGATTTTGGAGAACCGGCAGTTTTTCAGGGAGGAGGAGCTTTTCAAGTTGTCTGAATCCCTCTGAACCTTCTGCAACAAAAATCTCAGAAAGGATCGGGAAATGCTGCTTATGAATTTTGATGGAATCATCCTGGTCTTTTCCGAATTCAAATATGCCCCTGTACTTTGTGAACCATTCTCCGGGAAGAACCGCAATAGTCTTGTCCGGCAGCTCAAATTCCCTTATTCCATCAAGTATGTTGCGCCGGAACCTGACGAAAGGGTACTCCCACTCACCAATTTTTATGGTTGCCTTTATGTCAAACCAGTCATCATCCTTTCTGTTGATAATATCAATATTTACCGGTCTGAGATTATAATTCCTGTCAAGATTCTTTGTTTTAAGTGTGAAGCCGGCTTTCAGCAGATAGTCGTAGTTCCTGTTGATTACTTCAACCAGACTTTGAAGATCCTTTACCGCTTTAAGTTCATCATCCTGGAGGTAATAGTTTATTGAATCATCTGAATTAAAGCCCAGTTCAAAAAGGATATCCCTGCACCTTCCTTCCCACTCAAAATCGCGTTTGTATCGGTAATATATAAACTCACCCTCTTTATCCCAGAATACTGTAAGATATTCTGAAGGATCATCCGGGGATATGTAACGGCCTGAATAATAGTAACTAAGAATAAGCACTGGAAATCCTCTGATGCTGTTTTCAATAATTAATCCGGCACTTTTTTCAGGTTCAGGTTCGATAATTCTGAAACCTGAACCTTCTGTCTTATACGTATTTATGGTATTAAGAACAAATCCGGAAAAATATTTGACTTCCGAGTTTCCCGGGATCACCACATTTTCTTTTGTAAGAAAAGGTCTTAGTTTGGCCCCATCAATATCTTTAATGAAAAGCAACCGATTCCCGATTCTGATAATGCAGGGTTTATTGCATACGATGTCGACAGTATTATGAAACAGTTCAATCGGCTTGCCAGCATATTCAATTTTGAGCTTATAGGTGCTTCCGTCCGGGTGCCTGTCAAACCTGAAGAGTGGTAATGCAGACTCTGAAGCAATTTCAAGCTGATCTTCGGGATGAATGACATCGGATTTTGATGGTCTGATAAAACAGAGTGTTCCTTCATCTCTTGCAATAACAAGACACTTCCTGAGTCTGTTCTCAATGTATGGCCGGATAAATTTTACAATCTTATCGGAATTTACATTTAAGAGAAAATCCTTAACACTGTTATCTCTTGAAAAGAGCTTAAAGATTGATTTGTCTGAATATTCATTTGCTATTCTGACTAGCTCTATCTCTTCATTTTCAAGGGTTTTCATTGTTTCATCGGCAGGATATGGAGAAAGGCACTCAGAAAGTCTGAAATATTTATTTTTGGCTTCACTTTCAATAATATATGGAAGCAAGATCTTTCCCCATAACCTGTGTGTTGTCAGAACAAGCGCAAAATGCTTACCTCTGTATTTCCCTGTCTGATTCAAATTTTCAGGATTGGTTAAATGTTTAAAAGCTGTAAAATTATCAAATTAAATTTTCAAAATATTTTCTTGCTAGATTTGAAATGAATTGAGAAAGATCATCCATATCGACATGGATGCCTTCTTTGCATCCGTTGAACAGCTCGATAATCCTGAGTTGAGGGGAAAACCTGTTGCAGTGGGAGGAAGCGGCGAGCGCCATGTTGTTGCCGCAGCCAGCTATGAGGCAAGGAAATTCGGAGTCAGATCAGCCATGCCATCTGTAACTGCAAAACGACTTTGCCCGGGACTGATATTTGTTAAGCACAGGTTTGAGAGATATCATGAAATATCCCGGCAAGTGCTTGAAATATTTAAGGAGTATACGGATGTTGTTGAACCACTTTCAATTGATGAAGCATTTCTGGATGTCACAACCGATAAGAAGAATATCGGATCCGCCACAATCATAGCAAAGGAGATAAAAAAGGAAATTAAAAAGAAAACAGGACTTACTGCTTCCGCCGGGATTTCGATAAATAAATTTCTGGCCAAGATTGCTTCAGACATCAAAAAGCCTGACGGTCTCTTCCTGATTCCGCCAATAGAAGCAGAAAAATTTATTGAAAACCTGCCTGTTGAAAAGTTCTTCGGGATCGGAAAAGTAACCGCCGAAAAAATGCATAAACTGGGGATTCACAGCGGTGCTGACCTCAAAAAATGGGATCTTCCTTCATTAGTACGGAATTTTGGGAAGACAGGCAAGTTTTATTATGACATTGCCAGGGGAATAGATGACCGGCCTGTAGAAACCGAGTCGGAACGAAAGTCAGTAGGAACTGAGTTTACATATGAGAAAGATCTTACAACACTGTTTGAGATCGTTGCCGAATTATATAAAGTTGAAAAAGAGCTTATGGAAAGGCTTGAAAGTGCAGGTACCACCGGAAGAACGATCACATTGAAGGTTAAATTCTCCGATTTCAGACAGATCACAAGGAGCAAAACTCTTCGTAATTGCATCCGCGATTTTCAGACA
>CAZKMH010000561.1:0-2902 GCA_964553395.1 uncultured Rikenellaceae bacterium
CTTTCGTTCCGGCAACAAGAAGTACGGCATACGATTCCCTGGGAATGGCATTTCTCAGGTCTCCACCAGCCGCTTCAGCAAGCCTTATGCCGAAATCAGATTCAGCCTGCATCAGGAATCTGAACAATATCTTGTTTGAGTTAGCTCTTCCCAGATGAATATCAACACCGGAATGTCCTCCTTTCAGACCTTTCACGATTATTCTGTAAGCAGCCATTCCGCCGGGAGCTTTTTCTTCTTTGTATTTTTTCTCCACGCTCACATCGATGCCACCTGCGCAACCGACATAAAGCTCTCCTTCGTCTTCCGAATCAAGGTTCATGAGGATATCACCATTGAGTAAACCCTTTTTAAGTCCTTTGGCCCCGGTCATACCTGTTTCCTCGTCAATTGTAAAGAGAGCTTCAACCGGACCGTGTTTCAGATCTTTTGAAGCAAGGATTGAAAGGACAGATGCCACTCCTATTCCATTATCCGCTCCCAGTGTTGTGCCATTGGCCATTACCCATTCGCCATCAATAATGGTTTCGATGGGATCTTTTTCGAAATCATGCTTCTTATCGCTGTTTTTTTGCGGAACCATATCAATATGGGTCTGAAGTATTATGCCTTTACGATTCTCCATCCCCCTTGTTGCCGCTTTCCTTATTATAACATTGCCGACTTTATCGACAACTGTATCAAGTTTATTATCCCTGCCGAATTTCGCTACATATTCAGCAAGCTTCTTCTCCTTCCTGGAAGGATGAGGTATCCCGGTAATGTCGTGGAAAAAACTCCAGACCTGCTTTGGCTCAAGTTTACGTATGTCGCTCATTTTAAGTCTATTTTAGTTTGTTAATGATTTTCAGCTGCTGATTATACAATCAGGTAATAAAAATAGTGATTAATAATGGAAAAACCTCTAAAAGAAATGATTGTATTTGATATCGTCCATTGTTGAAATTGCTGTTATAACTTATCCAAACTTCATTTTGAAATTAATCCACGTTTAAGTATTTTTGGTCTCCCTGAATATTTAAATTATTCAGAATTATATAAAAATGAGTGATTTATCGTTTCTCTGTTCGATTCAATTCCCTGAAATATTTTTTAACACCTGACAGATGACCTTTTTATACATCATAATCGTACTGGTACTCATCTTTGATTTTATAAACGGATTTCACGATTCGGCAAACTCCATCGCCACAGTTGTATCCACAAAAGTTCTTTCTCCTTTAGCAGCAGTTTCAATGGCTTCTTTTTTTAATTTCATTGCTTTTACGGTTTTCACTCATAAGGTTGCCCAAACAATGGGAAAGGGTGTTGTGGATCCTGAGTTCATAAATCTTAATGTAATCGGGGCAGCCCTTGTTGCAGCTATTACATGGAACCTGATAACCTGGTGGTTGGGATTACCCTCCAGCTCTTCACATACACTGGTTGGAGGTCTTGTGGGTGCAGCAATTGTAAGTTCAGGACCAGGTTCCATAATAACAAGCGGAGTTATTAAGATCGCAGCATTCATCATTATTTCTCCGTTGCTTGGGATGCTTATCGGATTTGTTTTTTCAACATTAGTTCAGTTCCTGGCCCGAAAAAGTACCCCATTTGGCATTGATAAACACTTCCGGAGGCTTCAGCTTTTATCCGCATCGGCATTCAGTCTGGGGCATGGTGGAAATGACGCACAAAAATCTATGGGTATTATCTGGATGGCACTGGTAATCTCCGGCCTTTTAACAAAGGACTCGGAAATGCCCCGGTGGGTAGTTTATTCTTGTCAGTTATCAATAGCATTGGGAACTTTATTCGGTGGATGGAGAATTGTCAAGACTATGGGACAAAAAATAACCAAACTTAAGCCATTCGAGGGATTTTGTGCTGAAACTGCAGGCGCGATAACGTTGTTCGGAGCAACACATTTTGGGATACCTGTCAGCACAACTCATACAATAACCGGTGCAATCGTGGGTGTGGGAGCCAGAAAGGGATTATCTGCCGTTAAATGGGGCGTGACAACAAAAATTTTCTGGGCATGGATACTTACACTTCCCATATCGGGTGCAATAGGAGCATTGATGTACTTCTTGTTCAACTGGATAAATTAATTATGATGAAATAAAAACCCGTAATATGAATATTGACAAATTTCTTAAATTTTTTGTGCCGAAAGATCATTCTTTCTATCCTCTTTTTGAGGAGGACGCAAAAAACCTGGTAAAGGCGACTGAATTACTGATGCAATTGATGGTAAGCCAGACATATGAAGATCAGGAAAGGATACAGAAAGAAATCAAGGATGTAGAGCATATCGGTGACATGATTACCGACAAGGCATACCAGATATTGAATAAATCATTCATTACGCCATTCGACAGAGAGGATATACATGAGCTCACAGCTCATATTGATGATGTTGTGGATTCAATAAACGGGGTCAGCCGGAGGATCCTTCTTTATAAGCCAAAACACCTGATGCCGGTTTACAAGAAGATGGCAGATATGATCCACATTGCCGCAAAAGAGATTGAAAAATGCGTCCACTGCCTTAATGATGTTGCTGCAAACAAGGATGAAATAACAAAAGGTTGCGATAAGGTAACCGAGATCGAGCACCAGGTTGACGAATATTATTATGAGGCAATAGCCGAGCTGTTCGAAAAGGAGAAAGATGCTGCAGAACTGCTGAAAAACAACAAGATACTTGAGATCCTCGAAAGGACTGTGGATGAGGAAGAGGATGTCACAGATACCATCAGGGCTATACTGATCAAGATGGCGTAAGTTTGCGGCTTGCGGCTTGCGGCTTGCGGCTTGCGGCGTGCGGCGTGCGGTTTGCGGCTTGCGGCGTGCGGCGTGCGGCGTGCGGCTTGCGGTTTGCGGTTTGCGGCTTGCTCCAAACCGTACATCATTTGTC
>CAZKMH010000562.1:0-2897 GCA_964553395.1 uncultured Rikenellaceae bacterium
CCGCGTGATAAGCAGCAGTTTCGCATGAACTTTCAGGCCGGGGACGCCGTAAATAACCTTAACTCCCTCATCCATGAGCTTCTTACCCCAGAGGATATTGGCCTCCTCGTCGAATCTTGCCTGCAACTCAACAACTGTGGTCACGCTTTTCCCGTTCCTCACGGCATTCAATAGGGCATTGATTACACTTGAATTGCGTGCAAGCCTGTAAAGTGTTATCTGTATTGAAGTTACATAAGGATCGATGGATGCTTCCCTGAGAAGATCGATCAGATGATCGAACGGATGATAGGGGAAGTAAAGCATAATATCCTTCTTCTTTATTGCAGATAAAATGCTTTTTCCTGATTGAATATCCTTGTGAACCACGGGAGCCATCGGTTCATAATAGAATTTCTTTTTCCCCAGATTCGGAAACCGCATAAAGTCCTTGAAATTATGATACCTGTCTGAAGGAATGACAGCATCGTCGGGTCCTAAATTGAGCTTCTTTGTTAACAGATTAAGAAGGTCATCAGGCATTTTCCGGTCATAGATGAACCTTACAGGTGATCCCCATTTCCGCTGCTGGAGACTTCGGGAAATCTTGTCAATATAGCTTTCGGAGATGTCGTCGGCTATCTCAAGCTCTGCATCCCTTGTAAGTTTGATGGTGTATGCTGAAAATTCATCAAAATCGAAGAGGAAGAAGATTTCCTTCAGGCCTGATCTGATGATATCGTCAAGAAAAATAATGAATTTGTCATCGCCTTTCTCCGGAAGTATGACAAAACGAGGAAGCACATCCGTCGGGACTTCAAGCAGAGCAAACCTTTTTTTACGGGTCTCTTTATTGTAAAGCTGGATCGCAAGGTATATCGCGTCGTCAACAAGATTTGGAAGTTCAGAATTTTTTTCAATGAGAAACGGCATCAGCCTTGTTCTTACTTCTTTTATGAAATATTTTCTGACGAAATCGGATTGCTCCTGGTTAAGTTGTTTCTCATTGATAATATGGATATTTTGCTTATCGAGCTCCTGTATAAGTGATTTGTAGATCTTTTCGAACTTTGTATTCTGCTGTAGCACGATCTCCTGAATCTTCTTAAGTGTTGCTTTGGGATTATATCCAAGAATATCCTTTGATTTTGATCCCAGTTGGGTTATTTTTCTCAGTGTGGAAACCCTTACTCTGAAGAATTCATCAAGGTTATTTGAATAAATACCGAGAAATTTAAAGCGTTCGATAAGGGGAACATCTTTATTTTCGGCTTCCTGGAGAACACGTTCATTGAACGACAACCAGCTTATTTCCTTAGGATTGTAACTTTTGCTCATCTATTTTGCCGGTTTTAAAAAGTATTCCTGAGTGCCGGAATCAAGTTTTAAGTCCGACCAGGTTTTTATCTGGAACGAAATACAGACAATACTTGTTTTAGTGAGAAATTCACAGCCGTTTTTGCAAAGTCTGTCTGGCATTTCGGTAAATGAGGGATTATGCCCGAATAGTGTTATTGTGTTGACTTCATCGCCAACTGTTCCGAGAAGTTCCATGAGGTGTTTCATGCCCGGTTTGTAATAGAGATTGCTGTCGATCCGGATCTCTTCCGGTTTGATTCCGAATTCGGCTGCAAAGATATAGGCGGTTTCGAGTGCCCTGAATGCGGGACTTGAAACTAACAGTCCCGGTTCGCTCTCTTTTTCCCTGAAACTGCGAGCCATCTCACCCGAGATCACTTTCCCTTTGACAGTCAGCGACCGTTCAAAATCGGATATGGCTGAATCCTGATCCTCAGCTCTGCCATGACGGATGAATATTAATTTTTTCATATGTTTTTCAGAAAGAAGTCATCATCTGGTTTATTATCAGCAAATTTAGTCTTTTCGGGGGATAGTAAAATTAATTATTAACTTTATTGGCTTTGAATTTCAACCATCCGATCATGGAACTCGATTATGTGAAACTCAGGGATATCAAACCTGCTCTGTCGGGATATATCAGTGAAGCCCAGTCTCTGCTGAAGCTCAAACCTGTTCCCGACGATGATGTGGTTCATGATGTAAGGGTGCTGATGAAAAGATCGAGAGCTGTCATGAGACTGATCGGCAACCAGTTTGATGAAGAATTCTATAACAGGGAATACGGGACATTCAGGGAGGTCGGCCGGATAATGAGCTCATGGCGTGACACTTCCGTACACAGGAAAACACTTAAAAGCCTTAAAAAAAATCATTCCGGACTTTTCTCTATGCTATCGGATAATGAGAAGCTTGAAAAAATCCTTAGTAAAGCCGACATACCGGCAGAGCCTTCAACCGGCATTCAGGCTGACCTTGCTGCGATCGATGACCTGCTGGGCAAGTCCGGCTACAGAGTCCGTTTCCAGGCTATGAATAACTTCGATCCTAAGATGCTGTTGTCTGAACTGGATAAAACATATAATATTGTAACTGACAAATACTTATCTTGCCGTAACAGCATGAAGCCAGCCGATGTGCACCAGTTCAGGAAACGTGCAAAGGATTTTCTTTACCAGCTATGGTTCTTCAGACCACTTAATCCCGGCAAAGTCAAAACTCTTGAAAAGAGACTCGATATTCTTACAATGAATCTTGGCAAATACAATGACCTTACGCAGTTGATACTAACCCTCGACTATAAATATACAGGTTCAGGAAATCCTCCCGCACTTGATGAGCTCATCCTTATAATCCGTAAGGCACAGGATGACTACCTTTCGAAAGTATGGCCGCTGGCGTACAAAATTTTCTGTCCGGGACAGAAGCTGGTGAATCTGCTCGGATTCAGGGTGTTAATGATATGAAACGCCTTAACGCCCTAAAGTTTCAGCTCAAACCACCGTGAATACCTCGAAATTTCTTTCTCGTGAAAGGTTTTATGATAGAACTCATTTGTA
>CAZKMH010000563.1:0-2897 GCA_964553395.1 uncultured Rikenellaceae bacterium
TGAAAATCTTCACCGAATAATATAAAAATCAGAGTCCGCAATCCTTGAATAGATCAACAACTCAGAAGAGTGGTATCAAAATGTTCCGTTAAGTGTTAGTGTTTGTAAACGTTAGATTTTTTATGTGAACAGAAAAATACTTAATTAACTCTTCGTTCCAGAAAGTATGCTGGATTGATCAATCCAGTTCTGTCAGTGCTTTTACCAGGACATCAAGTTCTTCCGGGGATGTATAGACATTCGGTGTTATTCTGCACCCATGCACTCCTGCTCCATCGATCGGAGCACAGTAGATTTTGTATTTTTTAAACAGAATATCACCAAGCTCACCCGGCTGAATACCCTTTACTCCCACATTTGCAATGGCACATGATCTCTTTGGATCTGCAGGTGTATTAAGAATTATGTGGGGCTTATTCCTGACTTTATCGGTCCAGTAGTGCTGGAGGTATCTTAGTCTTGTTTCCTTCCGTTCTGCACCCAGCACATTATGAAAATCGATAGCATCAGATACTGTAAGATCGGTATGAACAGGATGTGTTCCGATCTGATTAAGCCTCAGGATACTGTCGGGATCTGTTTCGCCTGAGGCAATTAAAGGCCATATATTTCTTATGTTCTCCTTTTTTACATAAAGTATGCCGGATCCAAGAGGAACACTCAGCCATTTATGTAGACTGCTGCCATAATAATCGCAATTAAGTTCAGGTATGGTGAACCTGAAATGGCCGAAGGCATGCGCTCCGTCAACCATCACCTGTACACCCTTACTGTGAGCCATATCACAGATCTCTCTGACAGGAAGTATCTGTCCTGTAATATTTATCATATGGCATACCATCAGCAATCTTGTTTTTTCAGTAATTGCATTTGCATATAGATTTACAATCTCTGCATCTGATTCAGGATGATTCGGAACGGAAACCACCTTATTTACTACGCCAAATCTGGCTGCAACCTGTTTGAACATATTTAGCATCGAGGGATAATCCTGTTCTGCCATAATAGCCTCATCGTCTTGTTTCCAGTCAATTCCGCCTATAATAATATCGAGAGATTCAGTGGTATTCCTGGTGATTATCAGTTCATCCGCAGAACATCCTGCAAGCACTGCAAGCCTGGCAGCCATAGTTTTTTTATTTTCAAACTGGACACTCCGCATGTAATAGGATCCCTGGTAATTAATCTCCCGTACATGCTTTATAAAACTCTCGAGTGTCTTGAGAGGGAGGAAACAATAATAACCATTTTCCAGGTTGATATAATCAGGATTCAGAAGGTATCCGGCTCTTACCTGCCTCCAGAATTCCTCATTTTCCGCTAATTCTGCAGAAGGAACTTCTGCGACAGACGCTATCAGCTTAGCCAGGTTGCCCGACCCGATCATACTTCCAAGACCAAGAAGCCCGGCATTCTTTAGGAATGAACGTTTATCCATTGCTTTTTTTTAATAAAGATAAGTTTTATTGCTTTTTCCGGAAGTATAAAGCCTTCCGGAGCTTTTTTATTATATAAAATTGACTTTGGCTTTTTACTGGTGTAACTTTGAGTTAGTAGAAAAGATGCAACCAGGGATCTTCTTCACCTTTGGAATTGTGTGGGGTAAATTATTCGTATCTGAGAGCTTCAGCGGGATTCCTTGTTGCTATCCTCCAGCTCTGCAGGCTCACTGTTGACAAGGCTATAATACATGCAATAAGTGGACCGGCAATAAATGTCCATATTGGCATTGGTGCATGAAAATTAAATCTTGATAGAAAGATATTACCCACAAGATATGCAACAGGTAATGCGATAATAATCGAAATTATCAACCATTTTGTGTAGTTTTTTCCAAGCAGCTGCATCACCAGAATAGTTGTTGCACCGTTGATTTTTCTGATCCCTATCTCTTTAGTCCGGCTTGAGGCTGTGAAGGAGGCTAAACCGGAAAGCCCAAGACATGCAAGCATAAGTGCTATTATAAAGGCTGCACCAATAACCCTGGATGCAGTGGTCAGTTCAGAAGTTTTCACGAGATCACTGAAAAGGCTTGCCTGGAGCATAATATCCGGTTCATACTTTTTATAATCTCTGCTGATTCGTTCCGATATAGAAGAATAGTTGTCCGATGAAAAGCTGATCAAAATATTATTACGGTTTCCGGTCCTGACAGAGATTATGGTAGGTGTAAACGGTCCTGAAAGATCAACTGAATGAAAGTCCTTAAAAACACCGATAATGGTTCCTTTTCTGCCTTCGAGAGTCAGCGATCTGCCTACCGGATTTTCATACTTCATAACCTCTGCCGCAACATCATTGATCACGTAGCAGGCTGAATCGGAAGGGAAAGCTTTATCAAAGTATCTTCCTTCGGTCATATTCAGATTTACTGCTTTGTTAAAGTTAAAGTCGGTATTGATACACCAGAAATGTAGTTTCTCAGTTACATCTTTGCCTTCCCAGAGCACTTCGTTGGAAACCGCGGCTCCCCGCGACGGTATACAATTCGAATAACTTACGGTTTCAATACCCGGTATGGAAAGTACATCTGTCTTAAAACTTTCTTCATGATCCTCAAGGTTCTTTGAATTATTAATTATTAATAATTTGTCCTTATCAAATCCGAGATTAAATTTCTGTACATATTTATCCTGAACGTTAATGATCATCATGCATATGATGAATACAACAGGTACCGTAAACTGAAAAACAATAAGGCTTTGCCTGAAGAATGAAAAGCTGTGACTGGTAACTATCTTCCCTTTCAGCGTATTGACAGGATTCGAAGAAGACAGGTATATTGCAGGGAGCAAACCCGAAAATAATACAGAAAATACAGTAATAACGGCTAAACCGAGAATAATCCGGAAATCCGAGAAATCTATGTTAAGACAATTAATTTTATTGATGTGAAA
>CAZKMH010000564.1:0-2887 GCA_964553395.1 uncultured Rikenellaceae bacterium
AGGTCGTAAAGAAGCATGTTATTAAGCTTAGTGAGAAAACTATTGAAAAAACTCAAAAAGCAAATCTTCTCTTGTCGGAACTAGCTGATTTTACTTTGTTTCTTACGCGCACGACTAAGGAGGCTTTTTCCCTCGATTTTGAGTTTAAAGAATTCTTCCGCCAATGTTTTAAAATTGGAAATAAAACTTTACCGCTAATTTCAATAACCGGCATCATTGTAGGGTTAGTGCTTACAATTCAATCGCGACCCGCTCTGGTGGATTTTGGTGCAGTATTCATGCTTCCCGGAATGGTAGCTTTATCAATCATCAGAGAAATGGGCCCGGTTTTTACGGCATTGATTTGCGCAGGCAAAATCGGTTCAGGCATGGGAGCCGAGTTAGGTTCAATGAAAGTTTCTGAGCAAATTGACGCTATGGAAGTATCATCGACAAATCCGATACGTTTTTTGGTTGTCACCAGAGTGCTGGCAGCCACACTGATGATACCCATATTGGTTTTATATGCCGATGCACTCGGGATCCTGGGAAGCTGGGCCGGAGCAAATATTAAAGGAGACGTAACTTTCGTGTTGTTCTTTACTCAGGCAATCAGTTACATTAATTTTATGGATTTTTTCCCTGCTTTTATTAAAACGTTCTTTTTTGGTGCCGCGATAGGGTTTGTCGGATGTTATAAGGGATATACAGCAGGGAGCGGAACGGAAAGCGTGGGCAAAGCGGCCAATTCGGCAGTAGTGATTTCCTCGCTGCTCGTGATAGTTATAGATTTGATTGCAGTGCAAATAACAGATATGCTTTAATATTGAAAAAATGATGAATATGGTCAAGGCTGAAACTGTTGCACCGGATAATACAAAAAAAAGTGAACCGGTTATTGAAATTGATAACCTCAGTAAAGGCTTTGAAAATGAGGAAGTTTTAAAGAATTTATCGTTAAAACTTTTTACCGGTGAAAATCTGGTAGTGCTCGGAAAATCAGGCTCAGGAAAATCCGTACTGATTCAATGTATTGTCCGTTTGTTAAATCCCGACCAGGGGACCATTAAGGTACTTGGTGAAAATGTGAATGAATTAAACAGGAAGGATTTGGCAGAGTTGAGGAAAAAAATTGGTTTTCTTTTTCAGAGCGGTGCACTGTATGATTCCATGACAATAAAACAAAATCTTGAATTCCCATTGAAGAGAATAAAAAAGAACCTTACAAGAAAAGAAATTAACGAAAAAGTGGAAGAAGTTTTGGAAAATGTGGGACTGGCTGACACTTTAAATAAAATGCCATCCCAACTTTCAGGTGGGATGCGGAAGAGGGCCAGTTTGGCGCGTACCATTGTTGTCGATCCCATGATCATGTTGTATGATGAACCAACAACCGGACTCGACCCGGTAACGTCCGATGAAATAAGCTCGCTGATCAATTATGTACAGGAAAAATACAAAACATCATCCATCATCATCACGCACGATATTGAATGTGCGCGCGCTACTGCTAACCGGGTTATCATGTTGCAGGATGGCGAAGTTTATATGGAAGGTAACCTCAAAGAGTTTGAAAATTCAACTGATGCGTTAATCAGATCCTTTTTCAAAAAACAAAAGTAATATGTATTAAAACTAAAAATATAAAAAAATGGATAACCACACTCCAGGGTTTAAAACACGCTTAGGATTGTTTATTGCAGGCGGATTGACACTTTTTATAGTTGCAATTTTCTTTATAGGGAAGCAGCAGAATTTATTTAATCCTGTTTTTAAAGTTACTGCCAATTTTTATAATGTAAGCGGCCTGCAGGTTGGGAATAATATCAGGTTCTCAGGCATAAATGTTGGAATTGTTGATAACATTAAGATTATTAATGATTCAACGGTAAAGGTTGACATGCTGATCAGAAAAGATGTGCAACAGTTTATAAAAGCTGATAGTGAAGCAGGTATTGCTTCCGAAGGAATTATTGGTGAACGTGTTTTAATTATTACCCAGGGTAGCAATGATGCACCAATTGCGAAAGACGGACAACATATTTTGTCGAAAGAGCCGGTTGAAACCGACGATATTATAATTAGTTTGCAGACCTCTGCAGTTAATGCCGAAGTTGTTACGCGACAACTCGCTGAAATAATGATTAATATCAATAGTGGACAAGGTGCTTTGGGCAGGTTAATTCGAGATTCAACCTTTGCAGAAAATGTAAATCAGACCATTGCAAACTTCAAAAAAAGTTCCGAAGGTTTCGATGAAACCATAGACGTTACTAAACAAAAAATATTTGATTTTATGCAGAAATTGCTGCTAACAGCGGGTAAAACTGAAATTGCTTCGAATCAACTGGGAGAGATCATGGTGAAGATAAACAGCGGCGAGGGAACGCTTGGCCTGTTAATCCAGGATACGACCTTCGCCGGCAATCTGAATCAGACCATTATTAACCTCCAACAAAGTTCCAAAGGACTGGATGAAAACATGGAAGCACTCAAACACAATTTCCTTTTCAGAGGTTATTATAAACGAAAAGCTAAAGAGGAACTAATAAAGAAGAACTAATAAGGTGATAAAAAATATCACCCTCAATCATTTATCCGGACTTTTTTGAAGGCTGGATTGAATTCCTGACAGGATTGATCTGAAGCAATAATGAAAAAGAAATCTTTCCGGATCTCTTTGGAAATCAATAATTCCTTCTCTCACGTCTTTATCCCTAACCGGGTTTGAGTCCAGAATCCTTTTATTGGCAATTAATGAAATAAATCTCTCTCTAAAAGCTGTTGTATCATCCGTTTGTTTATTTTTAACGGCGATATACAACCCATGATAAAGCAGGGTCATTTTTCCGGTTGCTCTGGTGCTATTTGCCGTAAAGCTGAAATTCATTTCATCTATTTTACCGGA
>CAZKMH010000565.1:0-2886 GCA_964553395.1 uncultured Rikenellaceae bacterium
AATGAAAGTGCAGTATGTGTTGCATTTCCGAAAGGATCCATGATCGCTCCCCAGTCATCGAGGATCCTGTGGTCGAGAGGGACGACATTTGAAGCAGGTATTTTGACATATTCGGCAAAGGAACCGTCAATATGTACGCCGATCCCTATGGAATTTTCGCATACATGCTCTTTTCCACGGCGGCAGTTGCGGCAGTGACCGCAAGCCAGATGCCCTTCTCCGGTTACCCTTTCACCGATTTTCAGATTTGTGACGCCGGCACCCATCTTTTCAATATAACCCATGTATTCATGTCCGATAATCATTGGTGTCTTAATGGTTTTTTGTGACCATGCATCCCACCTGTAAATATGGAGATCAGTCCCGCAGATAGCCGTTTTTTTCACCTTTATGATCACATCATTCAGACCAGGTTCAGGTACCTGAGCTTCCTGCATCCATATTCCCTTTTCCGGTCTTGCTTTCACCAGAGCTTTCATTTTGTTCATTTGGTGTATCTTAAAAGCTATGCAATTTATGGAACACAAAGTTATACAAATTAGCACCGAAAAACCTTATTTACCTCAAACTGTTATATGTAAGAGTGTTTCCCTATCTTTGCATTATAACAACTGTGTCTGAACATTATGCGACAAGTACGAGTACGTTTTGCCCCGAGTCCGACCGGTCCTCTGCATATAGGCGGAGTACGGACTGCACTCTATAATTATCTTTTTGCAAAAAAGAATCACGGCACCTTTATTTTAAGGATCGAGGATACCGATCGGGGGAGACTTGTGGAAGGAGCGGAAGAGTACATTTTTCAGTCGCTGAAATGGTGCGGAATAATTGTGGATGAAGGGATTAATGAAGGAGGAAATTATGGTCCGTACCGGCAGAGCGAAAGGAAAGGAATTTACAGGGAATATGCTGATTCACTTGTCAGTAAAGGGGATGCATATTATGCGTTTGATACTCCGGAAGAGCTGGAAAATCTAAGAAAAGAATCGGAAAAATCGGGTAAGACATTCCTTTACAATGCTGTCGAAAGGAAAAACCTTAAAAACTCATTATCGTTAAATGAAACGGAATGGAAGGGTATTCAGGATAAGGGTGAACCTTATGTTATACGTTATAAAATACCGGCAAATGAGGATATTCAATTTGATGACATAATCCGCGGTCATATAGTTGTGAACACCGGGACCCTGGATGACAAAGTTATCTTCAAATCCGACGGTATGCCGACATATCACCTGGCCAATATTGTCGATGATCACCTTATGGAAATAAGTCATGTTATCCGTGGTGAAGAATGGCTTCCATCACTGCCGCTGCATTTTATGATCTATCGTTCATTCGGATGGGAACCACCGCTTTTTGCACACCTGCCTCTTTTGCTTAAACCGGACGGGAAGGGAAAGCTGAGTAAGCGTGACGGTGATAAAATGGGATTCCCTGTTTTCCCGCTTTACTGGCCATATGGTGAAACTGCAAAAGGGTTCCGCGAAGACGGATATTATCCGGAAGCTTTTGTAAACATGCTCGCCCTGCTTGGATGGAATCCGGGAACCGAAAAGGAGATCTTCAGTATGCAAGAGCTGGTAGATGCTTTCTCGATAGAAAAAGTCCACAAATCAGGCTCCAGGTTTGATCCGGTGAAAGCAAAATGGTTCAATCATTATTATCTCCAGCAAAAGAGCGATAACCAGCTTGCCCTCGAGTTCAGGGAAATAGTGAGAGCAAAAGGTTTTCATCTCGATATTGGGGATATTGAAAAAGTGATCAGCCTCGTAAAGGAAAGGGTAGCCTTTGTGAAAGAAATCTGGCAGGAGGCAGATCTCTTTTTTAAGGGACCGGAAACATATGACCAGGAAGCCGTCAGAAAGAGATGGAAAGCCGAAACACCGGGTATGTTGCTTGAATTAAGGAAGATACTGGATGATATTGATGATTTCACTCCGGCAGTAACTGAGGCTGCAGTAAAAGCCTGGATTGAAAGGAAAGGGTATGACACCGGAACCATAATGAATGTGTTCCGTCTCGTTGTGGTGGGTGCACTACGCGGTCCACATATGTTTGACATAATTTCCTGGATAGGGAAAGATGAGACCCTCAAAAGAATCGACAGGGGAGTCGCTGTTATCGGAAAACAGACAGGATGAATCTTCCCGGTAATTGCGATTATATTGATATTCATACTCATGAAAGTCTACCGAAAGGGGCAGGGATTTTTACGGTAGAAAGCTTACTTGCAAATGAAGATAAAAGTCCCGTATCAGTTCCGGGCTTCCTTTACACAATCGGAATCCACCCGTGGTTCCTTAATGTGGAAAATCATAATCGTTTGATGAACAAAGTCATACAAGCAGCTTCCCATCCATTGATTATTGCGATCGGTGAAGCCGGATTTGACAAGATCAGAGGTCCCTCTCCCGACCTTCAGCGGATAACTTTTGAAGAGCAGGTGGCTGTTGCGGAAGAGCATAAAAAGCCGGTGGTAATTCATTGCGTCAGGGCGTGGGATGCGCTTTTTAATTCACATAAAAGACTCAAACCGGAAATGCCCTGGCTTGTACACGGCTACCGGGGCAAGCCTGATATGGCGCTTCAGCTTATCTCTAAAGGCATGTATATTTCTATCTGGTTCAACTTTGTTATGAGGCCTGAATCTGCAGTGTTGCTCAGGAGTTTGCCCAGGGACCGGATCTTTCTTGAAACAGACGGTGCAGGAGTTGATATCAGGGATATATATAATAAGGTATCCGCTGATCTTGGATTGACCGTTGAGGAACTAAAATCAAATATCTGCAGGAATTTTAATGAGTTTTTTAAGCTAAAAGAAAAATACCATGATTTCGGACTGGCTGGAACGGACTGAAATGCTTATCGGCGCGGAAGGCTTAA